>CAZEKN010000266.1:0-3756 GCA_964512755.1 uncultured Desulfatibacillum sp.
AAGATCCGTTCGAACCATTGAATGGTGGCCTCGTCAGCGAAGCCCAGGCGCCGGGCGACGGCCGGGGAGAAGACCTTTAAGTTGGCGGTAGCGCGCGCGCAGGCGTCGCCGCGCGGGTCATAGATCACGCCGTCGGTGATGGCGTCGTTTTTCCCGTCAGCCTCCCGCACGCGGGCCTCGGCCCGCAACGCACGACCCACCGCCACCGGCTTGAGGAACTCCACCGTCAGCGTGCGGGTCAGGGCGATGCGTTTCAGCAAATAGATGGCAGACCAGCTCATGATCTCGTCCAGGATGGTGGTGAGCACGCCGCCGTGGACGATGTTGCTCCAGCCGCAAAGATGCTCGGGCACCTCCAGCTGCGAGTAAACCACCTCGCCGTCCGTGAGGAACTTCATCTGCAGGCCGGACGGGTTGGTCGGGCTGCAGCCGAAGCAGTTATGGTTGCGGCTGTTTGGAAGCTCTCTTATTTTTTTGGGCGGGTTCATCGTTCGGATAGATCCGGTTGAATAGGTTGTCGGCCAGCTCCGAGTCGAGCTTTTTCAGAATCTTGAACTGGTCCAGCGCGTCGATCTTGTCGCCCTTCTTCAGCATGGCAGCCCCAATGGCGTAGTGCGCCGGCGCGAACTCAGGGTCCACCCGGATGGCCTCCCGGTAGGCCCGAGCTCCCTCTGCGTCGCGCCCGAGCCGGTCGCAAGCCTCCCCCATGGCATAGTAGGCCGGCGCAAAGTCCGGATCCAGCCGAATGGCGGTTTTCTGAGCGCCGAGGGCATCCTCGAAACGCCCGAGCTGGCTGTAGGCGAGTCCGGCGTTGTAATGGGCCGGTGCGGCTTCGGGGTTGAGGCGAACCACGCTTTCGAACGCCCGCCGTCCTTCCTCGTGGCGGCCCTGGCGTGAAAACACCAGGCCCAAATTGAAATAGGCCGGTTCGAACTGCGGGTTGATGGCGATGGCCGCTTGATAGGCGGCCACCGCTTCCGGTAACCGGCCCAGCTGGCTGAGATAGTTGCCGAGAAAAAAGTGCGCAGCCTCATCCCGCGGGTTGGCTGCGATGGCCTGCCTGTATGCGGTGATGGCGTCCTCCGGGTGGTTCAGGCCGGCGTAGCAGGACCCCAGCCCGCTCCAGGCGTCCGCATCCGACGGATCGGTTTCGGTGGCTTTCCTGAAGTACTCCAGCGCCTGGTGGTTCTCGCCGTTGACTGAAAAGCTGAAACCGCTCTGGCACAGAGCCTCGGCGGCTTTCGGTTTGTTCCGGAGGTGACGGAAGGTCCACTCCGAAACCGACAGGGCCGAATCCAGTTTCCGCAGGGCCCGGATCTGCCGGGCGGTGACGGCGAAATTCAGGTTCTGGCCCTGGATGAACTGGAAGGTCGCGATCCCGACCACCCGGCCCCTGGTGTTGACCACGGGGCTGCCGCTGGACCCGGGTGAGATGGGAGCGGACATCTGAAAAACGGTGCCGACCGGCGGAACCTCCCGCACGGACGAAACGATGCCCTCGCTGACGGTCTGCTCCAGCCCCATGGGACTGCCCACGACCACGACGCGTTCGCCGATTTCGGGCACCTCTTCATCCAATGGGATCCAGGCTGCTTCCGCCGGCGGGATCTCCACCTCCAGCCTCAGCAGGTCCGCCGCCCGGTTGTCGGCGACAACCGCCTTGACCGGATAAGACCGGCCGGCAGCGGTCCGCACATCGGCGGCGTACCGTCCGGCGAGCACATGAAAGTTGGTGATCAGGTGCCCCTGTGGATTGATGAAAAAGCCGGTCCCGATATTTGCAATGTTGTGCTCAAGGTCATAGGCGATGACCGTTGCCACCGCCGGCTGGATCTTTTTCACCAGCCGGATGAGCGGGGTCTGGGCCGCCTCCGCGCGCCCGCCGCCGACGGCCAGGAAGGCCAGAAATGCGATTGATATGCAAAGACTCTGGTGCATGGGTTAACCTCTGTTATGCGACCACTCCGGCCATGTCTGAGATCGGGTTCAACGCCAAAACAAATTCAAATGGCGAAAAAACCCTCACGGCCAGAGTATAAGCAACCTGCCGGATACATTAAAGGGTGGGCGAAGCGTAGAAACGAATCATTTTCGGGGGCCCTGCCGTGCGTTTTCAACAGGCCTGCTCCAGGATCGTCTCGAGCTCCTGTGTCGTCAGATCAATCGGATTGCCACGCATGCTGCTGGAGCGGATGGATTTAGCAATGAGATCCTGTGAATGCGCCAAGGAAAACCCGTAGGCCGAAAGCCGTGGGACGCGCAGCCGGCCGCAGAGGCTCCGGAGCCAGGCGACGCCCTCGTCTGCGCCGGCGCTCGAATTCGCGGTGAGAATCCGGGCCACCTCCTCGAAACGGGCGGCTGCCGGCGAACCGGATGCCCGCCGGCGAATGGCGGCGAGGTTGGCGGCGGCCACGAAAGGCAGAAGCCTGCCGCAGACGGCCCCATGGGGAGCCTTGAATGCGCCGCCGAAAGGACCGGCGATGCCGTGGACGGCACCGAGTTTGGCATTGGCCAGCGCCAGGCCGCCGCAAAGACTGGCCAGACACATATCCTCGCGGGCAACGGGGTCATCCCCGTTGCAGAAGGCCGGCAACAGGGACCGGGCGGCGCGCGCCAGGCCTTCGCGGCAGATCGCATCCGCCAGCGGGTTGGCGTTGCGGCTGACAAACGCCTCCAGAAGCTGCGTCAGCGCATCAAGCCCTGTGGCGGCGGTCAGACCGGGCGGCATGGAAAACGTCAGCTCCGGGTCGACCACCGCCAGCCGCGGCAGCATGAAAGGGTTGCGCATGCTCACCTTGACCCCGTGGACGTTGGATTCGAGAACGGCGTTGCGGGTGACTTCGGCGCCGGTTCCGGCCGTCGTGGGAACGGCGATGAACGCCGCCGACATGCGTTGCAGCGCCCGGCCGGACCCGATCACCTCCAGATAATCCATGGGATCGCCGCCGTTGGTAAGCAGGGCGGCGACGACTTTGCCGGCGTCGATGACGCTTCCGCCACCCACGCCGATCACCAGATCGCAGTTGCCGGCGACGGCCTGGCGAACGGCGGCGAGGGCGATTTCAGTGGTCGGTTCCTGCTCGACCCGAAACAGGGTGTGTCTGACGTGATGGTTTTCGAGCTGATGCAGCAAGGGGCTGGATCGCTCCGGCCGGGAGCCGGTCAATACGAACGCATGCCGGCCCAACGCTGCGGCTTCCGCTCCGATGCAGGCCGCTGCCCCACGTCCGAACACGATGCGGGTGGCGGTGGCGAATTCGAAATTCATGGTGGGTCCTCGCAATGGCCGGGTGTTGCCTTCCCAGGCGCGTCATGGGTTCCATCGAGACGGGAGACAGCCTGCCGTGATCGATACCACTGCCTGCGCTCTGATTCAACGACGATGGTCGTGGATTGACGTTTTTCGGCCGAAAAATTGACGAAATCCGGCATTCGGACTCTCTCCGGTTTTCCAGTCTTCCAGCCAATCATAGGGTGATTGGCGGTCGCCTAAAAGCCACGTCAGCGGGTCATTTCGAGCACAGCAAGCAAACCGTCGACTGCAACCTACTAAAATGAAAAGATTTCTAACTGTGGTCGAAATCACGGATTCCTTCGACAAGACTTTTTGCGAGTTCCTCAAAATCGGGTCGACAACCATCTCTTCAACGACGGGTCGAAATCTGGCACCGATTTTGAATGTATTATCAGGCAACTTCTCAGATGCGCGTGCATCTTCCGCGACGGGCTCTCTCGATTATTAAGATTGGAGGACTG
>CAZEKN010000267.1:0-3722 GCA_964512755.1 uncultured Desulfatibacillum sp.
TGATCGTCCTGCCGGTATCGGTCTTTGCCTTCTTCGTGCGGCGGACCATCGTGCAAGGGCTGACCATGGGTGCACTGAAGGATTGATGGCTTCGTAAATAGTCCAATCTCTGCGTTGCGCTTCATCTTGTCGCCGCTGCGGCGTACGAAAAGTACGCCTCGCGGCACGAGATTCGCGCGCCTTGATCTTGGCCTCTTTACGAAGCCATCGATCCGTATGACCTTTTACGAGTTCATCACGATTAGCTATGTCTCCAGCGCCTGGAACCGACGCATGAACTTGCGATCGATATAATCCTTGATGATGAAGGCCAGGCGGCCGCCGAACAGAATCGGCCGCTTGTAGAAGATCCCCCTCCCGTCGCCCAGGTTGAAAATCAGCAGGTAGCTGCCACCCGGGTCGAACGGTTGCAGCGCGTCGCCCTCCAACGCGGCCATCAGATTGTTCCAGATGACCGCATTCTGGCGCACGGCATAGACACCCACCCGGTCGAGGGGGCGTTCCTGGAAGTGGATGCAATCCCCGCCGCCGAATATATTGGAATAGGCCGTGCTTTGAAGGTAGCGATTGACCAGCAGGCCGCCGTCGGGTCCGGTCGGAATCCCGGATTTACTGAAAACCGGATTGGGAACCACGCCGACGGCGACGAAAACGATGTCCAACCCATGGGCTCTGCCGGAGTCCTCGGCCACTTTCCCCGTGCGGATGGTCTGAACGCTGCAATTCTCCACTATTTCGATTCCACGCCGCTGCAACGACGCCAGGGCCTTGACCCGCACGCCCTCGGGGTGATGCGGCATGACCGTCGACCTGGCGAGAATTCGGATGATCGCCGGCTGCATGCCCGGCCCTCGCGTCAGCTTCCAGACGTTCCCGGCGATCTCCACCGCCGACGGGCCGCCTCCGACGATACCGATGCACAGCTTCCGGCGGGATGCGAGTTCGAGAATCCGCCGCTGGGCGTCCAGCAGCCGCTCGATCGGTTTGACCAGGTAGATGTCATCCAAGGGGCCGGCTATCATATCCTGCGGCACCTGGCTGCCCACGTTGCACGAAATCACGTCGTAGGGGATGGAGTCTCCCGATTCCAGATGCACGCTGCGGGCGTCCGCGTCGATGCGATCGATTCGGCCCGGAACGAAGGCGCCGCCCATTTTATCAACGACCCGGCGGGTCGCAAATCGGATCTCGTCGGGTGTGTAGGTTCGTCCGAGCATGCCGGGTCCCATGCCGGAATAATAATGGTGTTCGGAGGGCTGAATCACCGTAACCCGGTGTCCCTTTTCGATGAAAAGTCGCAGGTTTGATAAGGTCACCATGTGCGCATGGCCGCCGCCGGCCAATACCAGGTGCTTTTTCATGATTTCTTCCTCCAAAGCGATCCGGCGCTGCGCGCCCTATCGTTTTTCGAAGAGCGCACCCAGCTGCTCCAGGTGGGTGCGCTCTTCATTGGCGATTTGCATCAGTACGTTCTTGCTTTCCATGGTTCCGGCGCGATCAGCGGCGCGCTGATACAGGTCCAGGGCCTGGGCCTCGATCGCCATGGCGAGCGAAACGACTTCCTCCGGCACCTCCAGATCCGGTTGATAGAGCCGTAGGTAGTCTTGGGTGGTCAGGCCGCCTTCCATGCCGGATGCCACCACTTTCTGAACAAATTCTTCACGGGTCGGTGCGCTGGCCGATATTCTGCGGTACTCGTTGAAAATGCGATCCTGATGCTTGACTTCGATACCGGAAAGCTGGTCGAATAGCCGCCGTACACTCTCGGTCTTGACCTGCGCTGCCATCGACAAATAGAACTCGCGCAGCCCCTCCTCCAGGGAATAGGCTGTCATTAGCGTTTCTTCGGGAGATTCGTTGCCGGAGAAAAGCTGCAAGCCGAGGTCTTCCGGGCCGACCGCTTTCTGGCTGTTCCAGGCTTTGATCCCGCCGGACAGGTTCAGCACCTCCCGGAACCCTTTGGCCGCCAGCACCTGCGCCGCCACGCGGCTGCGGCCGCCGATCGCGCAATAGACCACGGTCGGCCGGTCGGGGTCCAACTCGGGCAGGCGGGAGCCCAGCTCCGGCAGCGGGATCAATTTCGCGCCGGGAAGGTGCTCGGCTTCGTATTCGCCGGGCTGACGCACGTCCAGGAGCGTGAAGGCATCTCCGGCCATGCGCTGCACGTACTGCCGGGCCTCGACGGCATCGATGGATTTTACCGGTGTAAAGAACTGTTTCCAACGCATGGTGGGGCTCCTTTCGCTGAGGGGTGAAAGTCAACCGCATAGGGGGTCCTCCTTGCGGCTCTTGAAATCGATGACGAAGGCCGTGTCGAGCCGCTCCGGGTCCTGGTAGAAGCCTTCGAAGCCCGCCGCAATGAAGTCCTGCTTGATCGTTTCATACTCCGACGGATCGATCCGCGTGCCGATCAGCGCGTGACGGTCGGCGCCGTATAAGGGACGGTACTGGGCCATCAGGCTGATGAAGATGTCCTGAGGGTCAAAGGTGTTTTTAAGAAAAGCAAGGACCTCGCGGCTGGCGGACTGGCCGTTCGGCAGCACGAGATGCCGGATGCACAGGCCGCGGTGGGCGATGCCGGCATCGTCGCAGCGCAGCGGCCCGACCTGGCGGAACATGCGGCGGACGGCGTCCCGGTTGATCTCGACATAGTCCGGAGCCTTGGAATACAGGTGCGCGGGTTCGTTTTCGCCGTATTTCATGTCCGGCAGCCAGATGTCCACCACGTCCTTGAGCAGGTCGATGGTCTGCTCCAGCTCATAGCCGCCGCAGTTGTAGACGACCGGGAGCGCCAGACCGGAATTCGACGCCTGGTGCAGGGCGCGGACCACCCACGGCAGAAAATGAGTGGCCGTCACCAGATTGATGTTGTGGCACCCCTTTTCCTGGAGCCCCATCAGCTTCTGCGCCAGTTCCATCCATGAAAACGGCCGGCCCTCCTGGTCGTGGGAGATCTGATAGTTCTGGCAGAAGACGCACTTCAGGGCGCAGTGGGTGAAGAAGACCGTGCCGGAGCCGCCGGTGCCGGAGAGCGGTGGCTCCTCGCCGTGGTGGGGGAAGGTGCTCGATATGACGAGCTTGCCCGGCGCTCCGCAGAAGCCGCGCTCGCCTTCGAAGCGGTTCACCCCGCAGCGCCGCGGGCAGAGCTCGCAGCGGGCGGCGATCCGCTCCAGTTCATGGATGCGGTGCGCCCAGTCGGCGTCGGTCAGATAGGCGTAGGAGGGAGCCGGCACGGAACCGTCCCCAATCCTCATCTCCCATCCTCCTGTTCTGCTCCGAGTTCAATCATGCCTTGCAGGCGGCCGTTCAAACCATCCTCCGGGGATGAAACACGTGAAGTCGACTGAATATATCAAGCTATGCGGGTCATCTCAACCGTATCCTGGCGTTAAAAAAATTCTTGACAGGTGTCGGCGGGTCAATTAAACAGGATTAAAAAGATCTTATTTATCCAGTTAAGCGGGCTATCATGCGACTGACACGGGCGGGTGAATACGCGGTGCGCTGTGTGCTGTACCTGGCATCCCAGGGGGTAGGCGTGCTCTGCGCCCGCAAGGAGATCGCCCGCAAGATGGACATCCCGGATCAGTTTTTGGGCAAGATCGCGCAGCAGCTGGCCCGGGCCGGTGCCATCGAGATTGTCCAGGGCGCTCGGGGCGGGTTCCGTCTGGTCGTCGCCCCCGAGCAGCTGACGCTGCTGGAGGTCGTGGAGGCGGTGATCG
>CAZEKN010000268.1:0-3720 GCA_964512755.1 uncultured Desulfatibacillum sp.
GAAAACCCGAAACTGGCGGTCGTCATTTGGGATCCGGCCGCGGACGACGGATATGAAATTCTCGGCGAGGTCTTGATGTTCGAGGGCGAGGCCTTCCTGAACGGGTTTGCGCCCGAGGTTGAGGAAAATGCCCATCTGCCCCAGGTGAAACGCAGACTGATCATCCGGGCTGAGCGAATAACCTCCTTCAATCACGCGTTGCGCTGTGATGCCATTCAGCCACTCAACGCAGAGGATTGGTTGCAGGTGCCGTCCTGCGAGGGAAATGGCGCGGAGGTTTCCGTTTGCGGATTCGCACCGGAGTGGGCCGAACACGCTCGTTTCGACCGCGATGACGCACCGTGCGACGACGGCCGGGCGGGAAGGGTCCACCATGGGTGAGGAACCCCTCTGCGGGTCGGCCTTGCGCGAACGATGATCCATTTGCCCATGAATGGGATCCGATGAGCGGATTGCGCAAACCCCTGATGTTGACCGGGCTTCAGCCGAGCGGGCCGCTGATGATCGGCAATTACATCGGCGCCCTGAAGGACTGGGTGGGGCTGCAGGCGACGCACGAGTCCTTGCTGATGATAGCGGACCTTCACGCGCTGACGGTTCCACAGAATCCGGAGGTCCTGCGCAGGCGGTCGTTTGAGTTTGTGGCGCTTTTCGCTGCCTGCGGCATCGATATCGAGAAGAGCGCCGTTTTCATGCAGTCGCACGTTTCCGCCCATACCCAGTTGCTGTGGGTCCTCAACTGCATGACGCCCATGGGGGACCTGCAACGCATGACGCAATTCAAGGACAAGGCCGGGCGCCGTGCGATGGACGCCCAGGTAGGGCTCTTTGACTATCCGGTTCTGATGGCCGCGGATATTCTTCTTTACGGTGCGGACCTGGTCCCGGTCGGAGACGACCAGCGACAGCATATGGAGTTCACGCGCCGCATGGCCCGAAAGTTCAACTCGACTTACGGCCAGGTTTTCAAAATCCCGGCGACCTGCACGCCGCGGACCGGGGCCCGGTTGATGGGGCTTCAAGACCCCGCGACCAAGATGTCCAAATCCGACCCGAACGCGGACAACTACGTGGCCATGCTGGACCCGCCGGAGGTGATTCGCAGAAAGATCCGGACCGCGGTAACCGACTCCGGCAGCGAGGTGCGACGTGACGCCTCCAAACCGGGAATATCGAATCTGCTCGTGCTGTATGCGGCTGTCAGCGGGGAACGGACGGAGTCGATTGAGGCCCGCTATGCCGGCAAGCGATACGCCGAATTCAAGAATCATCTGGCCGAGCGGGTCATTGATTTCCTGGGTCCGATCCAGAAGCGTTATCGTTCGATTGCGGGCGATTGGGTCTTATTGGGTGAAATATTGCGACATGGGGCCGACCTGGCCCGCGAGCGTTCCGAGACAACCCTTGCGAGGATTTACGAGGCCATCGGGCTCGTTACCGGCCGGCAGGATGACCGGCGCATTTCCAGCCCGCGCGGATCGACCCGTGGGCAGCCGCCGGATTTTCCGGTACCTTCGCCTGCGCGGGCTTTACCTAAAAGGAGAAACGTCATGGGAACTGAAGAAACCAAAGAGCTGAGCACGGCGGCAGCGGCGGAAACCGATGCCGATGCGGAATGCCTATCGGATTGCTGTGTCTGCTGTTGCTGCGACACCGAAGAAGAATGCCGGATGGAAGAATAAGGGAGGTTGATATGGCTCTCATTACATTGACCCACACCGTCGGCAGTGGTGCGCTGGAGATCGCCCGGCGGGTCGCCGACAGCCTCGACGTCGAGATCTATGACGACGTCCGGCTGAAGGAGGAGGCCCTGCGGATGGGCCTTCACGCCGAAGAACTCAAGGGGTTCGAAGAGAAAGCGCCGGACTGGTTTGAGCGTCTCTGGAGCAACCAGCCGGATGTGTATCTGCATCTGATGGAATCGGTGATATTTGAAGCGGCGCGTCTCGGAGAAGGGGTTATCGTCGGGCACGGCAGCCAGGTGCTGCTCCATGACTTCGGCTGCGCGATGCATGTCCTGGTGGCGGCTCAAGAAGAAAGCCGCATCCGCAACCTGATCCGCGAGATGAATCTCTCCCGAGAGGCCGCCCGCAGGCTAATCCACAAAAGCGACGCTCAAAAAAACGGATACTTCCAGTACGCCTTTAACAAGGACTGGAATGACCCCGCGCTCTATGACCTGTGCGTCAATCCCGACAAGATCGGCCTGGAGCGGGCCGCCCAGCTCGTTTTTGATATGGCGCGGTCTCCGGAATTGAAGGCCTGCAGCATTTACGCTCGCGATGCGCTCGAACGTCTGTCGCAGACCAAGCGAATCGAAGCCTCGCTTCTGGAGATGGACCTGCGGCATGCCGGCCTGAAAGTGGAAATACCGGAGAAGGGGGTCGCACAGATTTCCGGCGTGCTTTACAAACACGAGGACAAGGGGCGCATCCCCGAGGTCGTCGGCAAAATTCCCGGGGTCGAGAAAGTGCACTTGGATGTGACGATGATGCCGGCGGCATACGATTGATCGGCTGCCCCTTTGAAGCCTCCTGAGCTGGAGTCTGACAGAGGATGAGGACGCTCCCATGATGAACGTCTCCCGGCAACTGATCGAAGCCCATCTGGTGGCGGGGCGAATGGCGCCCGGCGAGGAGATCGGGCTGCGTATCGATCAGACGTTGACGCAGGACGCCACTGGCACGATGGTGATGCTGGAATTCGAGGCGATGCAGGTCCCTCGGGTCAAAACCGAGGTGTCGGCTCAATATGTCGACCACAACCTGCTGCAGACGGATTTCAAGAATGCCGACGACCATCTCTTCCTGCTCAGCGCCTGCAAGAAATTCGGAGTCTGGTACAGCCGGCCCGGCAACGGGGTCAGCCACCCGGTGCATATGGAGCGCTTCGGGAAACCGGGGCGGACCCTGCTGGGTTCGGACAGCCACACGCCGGCAGCCGGCTCGCTGGGCATGCTCGCGATGGGGGCGGGCGGCATGGAGGTGGCCCTGGCCATGGCCGGTGAGCCGGTCTACATCCGCATGCCGTCGATCTTGGGCGTTCGGCTGACCGGCCGTCTGCCTGATTGGGTCAGCGCCAAGGACGTGATTCTGGAAATGCTGCGCCGCCGCGGCGTGCAGGGAGGCGTCGGCAAGATCATCGAATATTTCGGACCGGGGCTGGACTGCCTGTCCGCCATGGACCGGCACGTGATCGCCAACATGGGGACCGAGCTGGGTGCCACGACCACGGTATTTCCATCCGATGACGCCGTCCGGCAATTTCTGAAGGCCCAGGGCCGCGAAGCCGACTGGGTCCCGATCACGGCGGCCGACCCCGCCGGCTATGAGGAAATCGGCGAAATCGACCTCTCCGATCTGGAGCCGCTGATCGCGCTGCCGAGCAGCCCGGACAACGTGGTGCCGGTCAGAGAGGTGGCCGGTCGCGAAATCTATCAGGCCTACATCGGCTCGTCCGCCAACCCGGGGTTGCGGGATTTTGCCGTGCCCGCACTCATGGTCGACAGCCGCCAGGTGCATGAACGCGTATCCTTCGATGTCAACCCGACCTCGCGGCAGATCCTTGAGAACTTGGCAGCCGTAGGGCTGCTGCAAAAGCTGATCGCCTCCGGCGCCCGCATTCACCAGGCCGGATGCAACGGCTGCATCGGGATGGGCCAGGCCCCGGCCACCGGCAAGATCAGCCTGCGGACCGTCCCCCGCAACTTCCCCGGCCGCT
>CAZEKN010000269.1:0-3706 GCA_964512755.1 uncultured Desulfatibacillum sp.
AGCGAATGCGGTATTGGGTCAGCATCAGGGCCGCCAGCATGGTGACCAGGGCCATGCCCTGGATCACATCGGCCAGAAACACCGGAACGCCGGTGGCCCGCGACATGGCTTCGGCGCCGGTGATAATGATCGCAAAGAAAACCGCCGCCGGCACCACGCCGACGGGGTTCAGGCGTGCGAGCATGGCGATCACGATTCCGGTGTAACCGTAGCCGGGGGACAGGCCGGCCATGACCTGGAAGTGAATGCCGGCCACTTCCCCCACACCGGCGAGTCCGGCCAGCGCGCCCGAGACCGCCGCGGTGAACAGGATCACCGCCGTGAGGTTGATGCCGGCATAGCGGGCGGCGTTCGGATTTTCACCGACGGCGTCGATCTCAAACCCAAACGTCGTGTGGCGCAGCAGGAGCCAGACCCCGGCCGCCGCGAGCGCCGCCAGCAGCACCCCCAGGTGCAGGCGCGTGGCCCGCAGCAGAATCGGGAACTCCGCCTCCATGCGAATGTCCGGCGAGTCCGGGTACCCGCTCAGCGGATCCTTCCAGGGTCCGTCCAGAAGAGCCATCATTCCATAAAAAAGGACGAAGTTCAGCAGCAGGGTCGTGACGACGTCGTCCACTTTGAAGCGGGTTTTCAGCACCGCCGGAACCAGGGCCCAGACCGAACCGGCCAGCGCCCCGCCGGCGATCATCAGGGGGACCAGGCTCCAGGCCGGCAGCCCTTCGCGGGCGCCGATAAAGGCCGCGGCCATCGCGCCCGCCAGGAGCTGGCCTTCGGCCCCGATGTTCCAGAACTTGGCGCGGAAGGCCACGGTCACGGCCAGGCCGGTAAAGACGAGGGGTGCGGCCTTGACCACGGTTTCGACCAAGTTGAAGGCCGTGCTCAGGGAGCTCAGGAAAAGCTTGGAATAGGCGGTGAAGACATCGGCCCCGGCCAGCACGACGAGCCCGCTGCACAGGATCAGCGTGGCGCCGATGGCCGCCAGCGGGAGAAGAACGTTCAGCCACCACGGGCTTTGGGCGCGAAGTTCGAGGCGGATCCCGGTCATGCCGCCTCCTGCACCCCGGCCATCAGCAGACCGACCTTGGCCACGGTCGCCGCCCGGATGTCCAGGACATCCATGATGCGGCCCCCGAACATGACGGCGATGCGGTCCGACAAGGCAAAGATCTCTTCCAGGTCCTCGCTGATCAGGACGATCGCACCGTCCCGGCCGCGCAGGTCGAGGAAGCGCTGGTGCACGAAGCGGGCCGCGGCGACGTCCAGGCCGCGGGTCGGCTGGGCGGCCAGCAGCAGCGTCGGCTCCCAGGCCAGCTCACGGGCGAGCAGGGCCTTCTGAAGGTTGCCGCCTGAAAGGGTGCCGGTGCGCACATGGCTGCCGGCGGCCTTGATCCCGAAACTCCGGATCTGCTGGTCGGCAAAGCGGCCGATCGCCCGGTGTTTCAGGAACCCCCAGCGGCTGAAGCGGCGTTCCCGGATGCGCGAGAGCACCATGCAGCTGCGCAGCGGCAGGCTGGTGATCAGGCCGGTGCCCATGCGGTCTTCGGGGATTCGCCCGGCCTCCAACGCCTGCACCTCCCGCGGCGTGAAGCGAGAGACCGTCGTTCCGTTGATCTCAAGGGTTCCGGCGGATGCGGGCAGCACGCCGGCAATGACATCGGCCAACTCCGCCTGGCCGTTGCCGGATACGCCGGCAATGCCGAGGATCTCGCCCCCGCGAACTTCCAAGCAGACGCCTTTCAGGCTGGGCCGCACGCCGCCCCGGGTCTGCAGGTTCTCGATACGCAGCCGGACCCGGCCGGGGGCTGTCGCCACCTTGGCAGGCGGAGTGATTTCATGGCCGGTCATCAATTCCGCCAGCCGTTTCTTGCTGACGGTGTCGTCATTAACCGTTTCAGCGACCACTCGGCCCTGCTGCATGATCACGACCCGCGTGGTGACGGCCAGTATTTCGTGCAGCTTGTGACTGATGAAAATCACGCCCATGCGCTGGTCGGCCATCGCCCGCAGGGCCATAAACAGCCCTTCGGCCTCCTGTGGGGTCAGGGCGGCCGTAGGCTCGTCGAGGACTAGGATGCGCGCGCCGCGCGCCAGGGCCTTTATGATCTCCAGCCGCTGTTGCTCGCCGATCGTCAGATCGCCGACGCGGGCATCCGGCGGCAGGCGCAGGCCGAAGCTCCGCTCGATCTCGCGCATGCGGCCGAGAGCGAAGCCCCGGTCCAGCCGCAACCCGCGGCCGGACTGGCCCACCATCAGATTTTCCAGGACGGTGAGGCGGGGTATTAGATGGAAGTGCTGGTGCACCATTCCGACGCCGTGCGCCAGAGCGTCCGCGGAGTCTTGAATATGTGCGATTCGGCCGTCAATGGCAATCCGCCCGGCATCCGCGGCGTAGACCCCGAACAGGATGTTCATCAAGGTGGTCTTGCCGGCCCCGTTTTCCCCGAGCAACCCCAGGATATCGCCGCATTTCAGCGTCAAATCGACGCCATCGTTGGCTTGCACATCGCCGAAACGCTTGGCGATACCGCGCATCTCCAGAAGCGGGGTGCTGTCCATAGCGAGTTTTACTGGGATTTGGGAATCGACTCGTCGATATCGACGCGGAAGTTGCCGGATAGGATCTCCTGCTGGCGTTTGGCCACCAGTTCTTTGACATCCCCCGGGAGCTTCGCGTCAAACTTGTGATACGGAGCCAGGTAGGAGCCGCCCTTGGACATGAAGGAGAAACCGCCGAAATCCTGCGCCGTGAACACGCCGGCCTTCACCAGACTGACCATGTATTTGACCGTCGGCCACATGTCCCACACCGGCCCGGTGATGACGGTGTCCGGCCCGAGCGCGGATTGATCGGACATGTTCGAGATCGCCAGGATGCCCTTTTCCTTGGCGGCCTCGATGACCCCGAACCGTTCGGCGTAGATCACGTCCACGCCGCTTTCAATTTGTGCCAGAGCCGCTTCCTTGGCCTTGGGAGGGTCGAAGAAGGAGCCGATGAAGGAGAACTTGCACTTGACCTTCGGGTTGGTCTCTTTGGCCCCGGCGTAAAAAGCGTTGGCCAGGCGGTTGACTTCCGGGATGGGCATCGCCGCCACCACCCCGATGGTGTTGCTCTTGGTCATCTTGCCGGCGATCATGCCGGAAAGATAGGCAGGCTCATGGATCCAGTTGTCGAAAACTCCGAAATTGGGCTCCGCCGGACCGATGCCGGAACCAAAAACGAACGCGATTTTGGGATAGTCCGCGGCCACCCGACGAGCGATCCGTTCGGCGCCGAAGGCATCGCCCGTGATCAACTGGTAGCCCTTTTCCGCATACTCCCGCATGACCCGGGCGAAGTCGGCTGATTTCACGCTCTCGGACCACTCATATTGAATCCCCATTTCATTCTTGGCCCGCAACAGGGCGACATGGATCTGATTCACCCAAGGCTCTTCGATGGGGGTTTCAAACACCGCTGCCACCTTGAGCGGGGCTTGCGCGTGAAGCAGGACGACAGGGCCGCTGCTGAGCAAGAAAGCGGCGACAAGCACAGCGACCATAATCGTTCCGGCCGTTCGTGGGACACGTTTTCCTGAATTCATTTTGGGTTCTCCTTTCTGCAGTGATTGAAGGTTATCGATCGCGTGAATATCATTGTCGCTGGTGAAAAAATTTATCGCGGATAGAACTGCTGTTTGCCATGGACGGGCAACCATATTTTATATGC
>CAZEKN010000270.1:0-3679 GCA_964512755.1 uncultured Desulfatibacillum sp.
CGCTGTATGGTAATTTTCTTGACTCTCCTGCCTGTTGGTAGTACACTGTCCCTACCTACCGTTCGGTAGGGAAGGAGAGCCGATGACCCGGGACGACATTCTCGATGCTGCCGCGCAGGTGTTTCGCAAGAAGGGATTTCATGGCGCATCCATGTCCGTGATTGCAGAGGCGGTAAATTTACAAAAAGCAAGCCTTTATCATCATGTCGCCTCCAAACAGGAAATTTTGCTGGAACTTCTGGAGCGCGCCCTCGGCTTGCTGACCGACCATATCGCCGCTATTACATCCCAACCCATCCCCGCTGACCAAAAACTCAGACAAATGATCCGCGCATACCTGTCTGTGCTGGCAGACAACGCCGACCTCACGGCAGTCCTCCTGTTCGAGCATCGTTCGCTGGATAAAAAGTCCCATGCGCGCCATGTTCCGCAGCGCGACAAGTTCGAGAAGCTTTGGCGCGATACGGTGGATGAAGGCATTGCATCGGGACTGTTTGCCTGCCCCGATTCAGGGATGGCTGTCCGCGCGTTGATGGGGGTGATGAACTGGACCCTGACCTGGTACCGACCAGATGGAGGTAAGTCTATGGAAGAAATTGCAGATGAATATGCCGACTTGTTGTTTCATGGATTGTTGAAGTAATTTACGTCCTGAGCGTAGTCGAAGGACGTTTTGATTAACATAGTGCTGGCGCTTCGACTGCGCTCAGCGCGAAGTGATACCAAAGGAGAGAGAACCTATGTATTCATTCGAACCAAATGAAGAGCAACAAATGTTGGTGGATGCGGTGGGGAAGTACGCGCAAAATGATTTGCGTCCCGCCGCGCACGATGCGGAGGAGAGCCGCGAACTGCCGAAGAAGCTCATCAGCAAAGGCTGGGAACTCGGCTTTTTGCAAGCCTCCACGCCCGAAGCCTACGGCGGCTTTGGCGACCGTTCCGCAGTGACGGGCGCGCTGGCAATGGAAGAGTTTGCCTTCGGCGACCTGGCTGGCGCGTTGGCGGTGCTGACCCCTTCGCTGTTTGCCACGCCTATTTTGCTCGGCGGCAGCGAAGAACAAAAACAGGCGTACCTGCCCAAGGTCATCGAAGGCGATTGGACGCCCTACACCGCCGCGCTGATTGAATACGCTTTTGACTTCGACCCGATGGCGCTCAAGACCACTGCCACAGCCGAAGGCGGCGACTACGTCCTCAGCGGCGAAAAGGCGTTTGTCCCCTTTGCCAAAGACGCCGAAGCCATGATCGTTTACGCCAACCTCGACGGCAAGACTCAGGGCTTCATCGTCCCCAAAGGCGCGGTAGGATTATCCATTGCGGACGAGCGCGAAAAGTTGATGGGCTTGAACGCCCTGCCGATGTACCGCGTCAAGTTGGATTCGGTCAAAGTCCCCGCGGCGAATCGACTCGGTGGGGGAGCGGGTCATGACTTTGAGTTGATTCTGGCTTCGATGCATATTGCTTCCGCCGCTGCCGCCGTCGGTGTGGCAAAAGCCTCCCTCGATTACTCCATCGCTTATGCAAAAGAGCGCGAAGCCTTCGGCGTGAAAATTGCCCAAAAGCAAGCCATCGCCTTCATGCTGGCTGAAATGGCTATCGAAATCGAAGCCATGCGCCTGCTGACCTGGGAAGCCGCCTGGAAGTTGGACACAGGCAAGGAAGACGCCTTCCAAGCCGCCTACCTCGCTTTCACGGGCGCGGCGGACATGGCAATGATGGTCACGGACCGCGGCGTGCAAATCCTCGGCGGACACGGCTACATCCGCGAACATCCCGTGGAAATGTGGATGCGTAACGGGCGCGGTTTTGCCATGCTGACGGGACTGGCAATTGTATGATGTCGTTGCGAGGAGGGTGTTCTTCCCGACGACGCAACCTCCAACTGAAAGGGAGATTGCTTCGGGCGAAGAACAAGAACGCCCTCGCAACACTTGCACAGCACGCAAGTGCAGTGTGACATATTGAACAGGAGATAACCAATGACCATCGAATTCGAAACCCCCAAACCCATTGCACAGACCCAGTTTGTGTTGAAGACGGTTGCAGAAAATATGATGCGCTCGACATCGCGCGAGATGGAAGAGAACGAACACGATATTCCCTTTGGCTACATCGAGTTCATGCACAATGCCATGCGCTCCATCGGCGGCGGAAGCCTTGCCCCGAAGGAAGAGAAGCCCAAAGAAGGCGGCGAACAGAAGGAAAAACGCCCGCCGATTGCCTACCAGAACCTGGCGGCATTAATCGAAATGCTGTCATGGGGCGATGTGGGCTTTTATCTCGTCACCCCAGGCGGCGGACTCGGCGCGGCGGCGGTACAGGCGGCTGGTTCGGCGGAACAACGCGCAAAATTCCTGGCACGCTTCAATGGAGAAAAGCCAACCTTCGCCGCGATGGCTATGACCGAGGCGGGCGCAGGCTCGGACACCTCCGCGATCCGCACACGTGCCGTGCTGGATGAAGCCACCAAGGAGTGGGTCATCAACGGCGAGAAGATTTTTGTCACCGCGGGCGAGAAGTCCTTCAATTCTTACGAACAGTTTGGCAAGGGCTTCATTGTCGTGTGGGCAAGCATTGACCCGACTGCTGGACGCGCCGGCATGAGAGCCTTTGTTGTCGAGGCGGGGACGAAAGGTGTGAGCGTTACCAAACTCGAACACAAACTTGGTATTCGCGCCAGTGACACCGCTTCTATCGCCCTGGTGGATGCCCGCGTGCCATTCGATCACATCCTTGGCAGTCCCACTGTCGAGAAGACCACCACAGGCTTCAAGGGCGCAATGGCTACCTTCGACGCCACCCGCCCCCTCGTAGCAGCGTCAGGTATCGGCGTGGCGCGAGCCGCTCTTGAATTCCTCAAAGAGAAACTCGCCGAAAACGGAGTTGAAATCCGCTATGGACTTCCGCGCAACAAATTGACCTCCATCGAAAAAGAAGTCATCGATATGGAAATTCAACTGCGCTCGGCGTGGCTGATGGTACTCAAGGCAGTTTGGATGGCAGACAACAAGAAACCCAATGCGCTGGAGTCTTCGATGAGCAAGGTCAAGGCTGGCGATGTGACCACGAAGATCACGCAGAAAGCCGTCGAGATTATGGGACCGCTGGGCTACAGCCGCGAGTTCCTGCTTGAGAAGTGGTTCCGCGACGCCAAGATCACCGACATCTACGAGGGCACAGGTCAGATCAACCGCCTCGTGGTGGCACGGCAGATTTTGGGATATAGCGGGAAGGAATTGAGGTAACCATGAAATATCACATTCACAAAGCCGTTGTCATCGGCTCTGGGACAATGGGCGCGGCGATTGCGGCTCATCTGGCGAATATCGGAATCCCCGTGACTTTGCTCGACATCGTCCCCAAAGACGCGGACGACAAAAATAAAATTGTGAAGGAAGGCTGGGATCGCTGTCTGAAAGCCAAGCCCGCCAACTTGATGGGTGACGGGTTGAAGACGCTGGTCAAGCTGGGTAATCTCGAAGATGACTTTGGCGCGGTTGCTGAAGCGGACTGGATTTGCGAAGCCATCGTCGAGAACCTCAAAATCAAAGTGGATTTGATGACCCACATTGACGAAGTCCGCAAGCCGAACGCGATTGTCTCCACCAACACGTCGGGCATTCCTGTCAAGGACATTGCCGAAGGTCGCTCGAAGGGATTCAAGCAGCATTTTCTCGGC
>CAZEKN010000271.1:0-3668 GCA_964512755.1 uncultured Desulfatibacillum sp.
TCTTCAGCAGCAGGGAATTGTAGGCGTCTCCGCCGATCACGGCGGCATCCGGCAGCGCGCTGCCGCGGAAATTGTTGATTGGGAGCCCGCCGGCGGCCGAAAGCGGTTCGGGAAAGGCGGTCGTACCGTAGACATACAGCGCGTCCCCGGCCGGACTTTTACGGAACGTCTTGGCATAGTCGGTGGCCGTCTGGCGCAGGAAGTCGGGGTTATGGACCGGCGGGTCGTCGCCTCCCAGCGCCGCCACGGCCCGGAGGTTCTTGGACCCCATCACGGCGCCGAATCCGTTGCGCCCGTTGAAGTGCCCCAGGTTGTTGGTGATGTTGGCATAACGCACCAAATTCATCCCGGCCAGGCCGGTCTGGGCCACCCGGATCTTGTCGCTGCCGAGCTCGGCGCGGATGGCGTCTTCGGCCTCGCGGGCGCCCAGGCGGGCGATGGCGCCGGCATCGCGAATCTCCGCCCGGCCCTCGGTCACCCAGAGATAGACCGGGGATTCGGATCTCCCGCGGAAAACGACCGCGTCGAAGCCGGCCTTCTTGAGCTCGGGCCCAAAAAATCCGGCCGCCTCGGATTCCCCGGCCGCGCCCGTAAGCGGCGATTTGCCCACGGCGGCGAACCGACAGGAGGCGGCGATCGGCACGCCCGTCATGACGCCGGTCGCCAGGGTGAAGATGTTTTCGGGTGCCAGCGCATCGGTGTGCGCCGACATGTCGCGCAGCAGGTAGTGGTAACCGATGCCCCGTCCGCCCAAATAGCTGCGGTAGAATACGTCATCGGGCGTTTCAGTCTCAAGACGACGCCGGCCTAAATCGACGTGCAGGATTTTTCCGGTGTATCCGAACGGCATATTGGATTCCTCCAATTTAGCCCCATAACGGAGCAAGTTACATTTCAAGCGGCACGTGGCGTTCGCAATTTCGAATTTGGCTATAGCTTTCTCGACGTAGGCTTAAGAAATATCCCGGCTGCATACAAGGTGTCAATCCCTTCCCGGATGATCGCTTGGCCCGTCATTCCGGGAGATAGATCGTCCGATAGCCCAGTCGGCCGTCCCGGTATTCGTAGAGGCGGAATCCGGCCTGCCGCCCCCAATAAGCCGCCACCGGCGGTGCCGCGAAGACGGGTCGGCCGCCGACCCAGTGCAGCTCGTCCCGGTGAAAGTGCCCGGTGATCACCGCCTTTACGTCGTGAGCCGCCAGAAGCTTCTCAAGGTCGGCCCGCGCCGATCCGCCCCATCCCGGCGACGTGGCGAACTCGTAATAGTCGTCGACCGCCGGCCGATGATGAAACAGAATGATCGGTTTGCCGGCGGTGCGCGCCAGGGCCGCTTCGAGTTCGCGCAGAGGCTCGTAGCCGTCGAGGGCGAACCCGAGGGCCAGCGGCTCGGTGTAGGCCAGGACGAAAACGATGCCATGGTACTCGACCGCGCGCAGGAGCGGGCCGACGCTCCGGGTGTAGGCCGCAGCGGTCCTCTCGAGGTCCTTCTGGAGGATGTCGTGGTTGCCCGGCAGCAGGTGCAGGGGTGCCCGAAGGCCCCGCAGCACGCCGAGGCCGGCATCGCGCACACCGGCGTCCGTGATGTTGTCTGCAAAGATATCCCCGGTGTGCACGACGCAGGCGATTTCAAAGGGCAGGCGGTTGATCTGCTCCACCAGCTTGCGGGTCCGTTCGAGGTGGTCCCGCTCGCCGAAATGGGTGTCGGTGATCTGCACAAAGTAAAAGCGGGTCCCGGACTCAGCGCGTGGTGCCGGCGGATCCGCCCTGACCCCGGGCGGCGGAAAGACAGCCAGCCAAAGCAGCAGTGCACCGATCCAGTTTGGGTTGAGGAAGCATTTCATCATTGACCCCTCCGGGGGAAACCCCTATAGTCCCCGACCGCTCGGCCGGAAAAACGGCTGTAGGTTTCTGCTGATCATGATCACAGGAGAAAAGAGATGCCAATCGCCGACCGGATGATCGCACGCGTGGCCGCCTTTGGGGTGATCAAGGACATGTTCGAAGAGGGCCGGCGCATGAAAGCCGAGTTCGGCTCCGACAACGTTTACGATTTTTCCCTGGGGAATCCGGACGTCCCCCCTCCCGATGAATTTCGCCGGGCACTGAACGAAATGACGGCCTCCGGCAGCCTCGACCACGGCTACGCCCCGGTCACGGGTCATCTTCATGTGCGGAAGGCCCTGGCCCACCGCCTGCAGCAGGAGCAGGGCGTCGCGATCCCGCCCGATCTCATCCTGATGACCGTTGGGGCCGCCGGAGCGCTCAACGACATTCTGCGGGCGCTGATGAACCCCGGCGAGGAATTCATCACGCCGGCGCCTTATTTCCTCGGGTACGAGAACTACGCGTTTCTAGCGGATGCGGCGCTCGTCGCCGCCCCGACCAATGCGCGCTTCCACCTGGACGTCGCCGCCATCGAGAAGGCCCTGAGCTTCAAGACCCGCGTGGTTCTGATCAACTCGCCGAACAACCCGAGCGGCGCCGTTTACTCGGCCGCCGAGCTCAAGGACCTGGGCGATCTGCTGCAGCGGGCGAGCGTCCGCTTCGGCAAGCGCGTTTACCTCGTCGCGGACGAACCCTACCGGCGCATCATCTACGATGTCGCGGTGCCGTCGGTGTTCGCGGCCTATCCGCATTCGATCGTGGTGAATTCGTTCTCGAAAGAGCTCAGCCTAGCCGGCGAACGGATCGGCTATCTCGCCGTTCACCCCGCCGCGGAGGATTCGGCGCAGATTCTGGCCGCGGCCGCGGCCATCAACTCCATGAACGTCGTCAACGCGCCCAGCCTGTTCCAGCAGGCCGCCGCCCGGGTACTGGGCGCCGCTGTGGATGTTTCCTCCTACCGCCGGCGGCGGGATCTGATGGCCGCGGTGCTCGATGACGCCGGCTATCCGTTCACGCTGCCCGAGGGCGCATTTTATCTTTTCCCCAAAAGCCCCGTCGCCGACGACGTACGCTTCGCCCGTCTGCTGAAGGAGGAGCGCATCCTGGTCAGCCCCGGCCGCGCTTTCGGCGTGCCCGGCTGTTTTCGAATTTCCTACGCGGTCCCGGAAGCCGTCATCACCAGCTCCCGCGAGGGATTCCGCCGGGCCCTGCAGAAGGCGCAGGGCTGAGGTCGTTGAGCCGATGGATGCGACGCGCGGCGGCCGAAAACCCGCCCCGCCGATCTCACCCGACGCTCACCCAAGCCGGCTCGCCGGACAGGACCTCGGCGATGCGTGCGGTGGCCTTTACGCCTGCCGCCCGCAGCGACCGCACGAACTCGTCGGCCTGCGCATCCGGGACCGACAGCAGAAGCCCGCCCGAAGTCTGCGGGTCGAAGAGCAGATCCTCCTCGGCGGCACTGAGTTTCAACCGCAGCTTCCACGAGCCTTCTACCGCTTTGCGGTTGGCCGGGTTGCTGCCGGTGGTTTCGCCCCGACCGTACATGTCGGCCGCATGCGGATGGAACGGCAGGCTGCGGTAGGACAGATGGATTCGCGTGGTGCTGGCACGGGCCATTTCCAGGCAGTGGCCCAACAGGCCGAACCCGGTGATGTCGGTCGCCGCATGCACGTCGAACCGGCGCGCTGCTTCGAGCGCCGGCCCGTTCAGCGCGGCGATCTCGGGCAGAAGCGCTTCCAGGTCGCGGTAGGGCAGCTTTCGCGAACGGCCGGCGTTGAATAGCA
>CAZEKN010000272.1:0-3661 GCA_964512755.1 uncultured Desulfatibacillum sp.
AAATAGAATCAGACTCATTCGGGCGTTTCCTCAACTTTTTTCGACCGCATCGGTGCGCACGCACAGCGCGGCATCCGGCCGGTAGGGCAATACGCCCGCGACGTTCACGGTGCGCCGCGCCCCCCGCGGCGAGGCTCCCGGCACCCGGAAATGCGTCACGTCGATGCGTTCGATCGCCTGCTCGGCCGGCGTTTCGACCTGCGGCACCCAATCGTAGGGCACCCGGTAGGCGCGGTAGATCATGTTGATCTTCAGCATCCGGCCCCAATAGGGGCTGATGTACTCCCAGACGATCTCATGGCCGGCGGTGACCTCGATCAGGCGGCCGCCCGAGCCCTCGGTGATCAGGGTATTGCCGTTCGGCAGGCGCTGGGCCGAGCTGATGAACGGGCTGTAGAAGCGGTTCGCATCCACGGGGAACGCCAGTCCGGCCTCGACCGGCGTGTACTGCCAGACGACCTGCAGCGAGATCGGATCGATTTCAAGCACCCGCGAGTGGTCGCGCAGCGCGTTGCGGAAGCCCGTGGGCGATCCGGGGTTGGGCGCCCCGTATCCGGCCCAGCCGCCGTTGTCGAAGACCAGGATGTGGCCCTCGCCGGGAAGCCCGCGGGGGATCATGTGGGCGTGGTGCTGGCCGATGATCCATCCCAGCCGCCGCAGCTCGGCGGTTTCGTCGTAGTTGGGCCCGAGGCGCCAGACGATCCGGCCGGTCTGCTTGTCGACGATGGCCGTGATGTTGGACTCCCGCGCGCACCAGATGATGTTGTCCGGATGAAAGCGCCGGTCGCCGGCATCGAACCAGCGATTGGGTCCCAGCAGGGACATGGAGTTGATGTGCATCCAGTCGCCGGCCCCACCCCCCGACTTCAGCCAGTTAGGATTGCGGAACAAGAGGTTCCTGGCGTCCTCACGGAAGCCCAGTTCGTCGAAATGCTCGCTGCACACCCATTCCCAGATCACCTCGCCCTCCCAGTTGACCTCGATGATGCTGTCGTCCAGAAGCGGTTTATCGCAGATGGCGGGATTCCTCACGTTCTTGTGGGAGAGGATCATGGTGTTGCCCCGGTCCGTCAGGGGCGCCAGGCCCGGGGCGTAATAGCCCACCGGGTTGCCTTCCCGCTGGTAGTCGTGATGCTGGCGGGCCATCCACTGCGGCGCTTCGCCCGAGTCCTCGATGAACTCGTACTGGTTGAAGCGCCAGACCACGTTGCCGTCCCAGTCCACCTGGACCAGGTCGATCCCGTCCTGGCTGCCGAAGGCCGTGCTGCGCTCACCGGTGCTGCCGATCAGATGGCCGCCCGGCAGCAGCCGGTTGGGCATCCCGTGCAGCTCCTTCCAAAGCTGGACCTCGCCGCCGTTCATGTCGATCAGCAGCGCCCCCACCTCCTTGGCCTGAAACACGGTATAGCCGTTCCAGCACCGGCCGGGGTCGTAGAGGGTCGCCCCGGTGGGAAAGACGCTGGGATAAGTCATTGGGTCATGCCTCCTGAGCGTTATTCTTCCTTGAACGCCGTCTCCCGTCCGCGGCGGATGCCCGGCAGGGCCACCGCGATCAGCATGCCCGCCGCGAGGACGAGAAAGGCCAGCGACAGGGGACGCGTAAAGAACACGGACGGGTCTCCGCGCGAAAGCAGCATGGCCCGCCGCAGGTTTTCCTCCAGCATCGGGCCCAAAACAAATCCCAGGATGAGCGGGGCCGGTTCGCATTCGAGCTTGTGGAACACATAGCCGAGGAGTCCGCACAGGGCCGTCAGCCCGATGTCGAAGGTGTTGTTGTTCACGCTGTAGAGCCCGATGCAGCAAAACAGCAGGATCGCGGGATAGAGCAGACGGTAGGGAACAGAGAGCAGTCGCACCCAGATCCCCACCAGCGGCAGATTCAGCAGCACTAGGATGACGTTTCCCAGCCACATGGAAACGATGACGCCCCAGAACAGCGCCGGGTTGCTCGTGATGACCCGCGGACCCGGCTGGATGCCGTGGATCATCATGGCGCCGGCCATCATCGCCAGGATCACGTTGGGCGGAATTCCGAGCGTGAGCAGCGGCACGAACGATGTCTGCGCCGCAGCGTTGTTGGCCGATTCGGGAGCCGCTACCCCGCGGATGTTGCCCTGGCCGAAGCTTTCGGGGTTACGCGAAATTTTCTTTTCAATCATGTAAGCGCTAAATGAGGAGATGATCGCCCCGCCGCCCGGCAGAATCCCCAGAAGCGAGCCGCAGAGGGTGCCGCGCAGCACGGCCGGCGCAGCCGCGCGGAGGTCCTCCTTCTTCAGCCACAACCCGGTGAGCTTGCTTTTCAGGATGTCGCGCTTCTCGCGCTTTTCGAGGCTGTTGATGATGTCGCAGATGCCGAACAGCCCCATGGCCAGGGATACGAACCCGATGCCGTCGGCCAGCTCGGTAATGCCGAACGTAAAGCGGTGCGCACCGCTGGTGACATCGGTCCCGATCATTCCCAGCAGCAGCCCGATCACGATCATGCCGACCGCCTTGATCATGGGCCCGGAGGCCAGCACGACCGAGCCGATCAGGCCGAAGACCATGAGTGCAAAGTACTCGGCCGGCCCGAACTGGAACGCCAGCTCGGACAACGGCACCGCCAGAACCGCCAGGACCAGGGTTGCGAACGAGCCGGCCGCGAACGATCCCAGGGCCGAGACGGTCAGCGCCGCGCCGGCCCGCCCCTGGCGCGCCATCTGGTGCCCGTCGAGGCAGGTCACGACCGAGGAGGCCTCGCCCGGCACGTTCACCAGGATGGAGGTCGTCGATCCGCCATACTGGGCGCCGTAGTATATGCCCGCCAGCATGATCAGCGCCGAGACCGGCGGCAGGGCAAAGGTGGTGGGCAGGAGAATGGCGATGGTTTGAACCGGGCCGATGCCCGGCAGGACCCCGATGAGGGTGCCGATCAGAGCCCCCACCAGGCAGTAAAGAAGGTTCATGGGAGTAACAGCGGTCTGGAATCCAAGCGCCAGATTGGACAGCAGTTCCATTAAACCACCACTCGCGGTCGTTTAGCTGGCAATAAAGGACGGCCAGACCGGCAGTTGAAAGTCGAGAAAGTAAACGAACACCACCAGCACGATAACGGTCAGCGCGGCGGCATTCAGGAGCGCTTCCTTCCAACGGAACTCATGACTGGCCCGGCTGGCGAGAACGACGAGGGCGGCGGTCGACAGCAGCAGTCCCAGAGGTTTCAGGATCTGGCTGAAGAGCACCACCGAAACCAGGATGATCGCCACGGGCTTCAGCTGCAGAATCGGCCACCCGGTGGATTCCCGGGTTCCCGTTACCCCCTTCAACAGCACCACGGCGCCGAGCACAACCAGGAACCCGCCGAGCACGAGCGGGAAATACCCCGGTCCCATCTTGGCGGCGCTGCCGATCGTCAGGCCGGATGACAAGGCCATGGCCGCCGCACCGAAACCAACGAACATCACGCCGGTCAGGAAATCCTTCGGATGCCGGATGCGCATGCTAACCCCTTGGGTTCTCGGCTGGTTGGGCAATAACGGGCACAGCGTCAGCCGAGTTACGGCGGGGCGGGGGTTCTGCCACAGCGCGCCGCCGCCAATTTTTCAGGTGATCCTGCCACGCCCCCAAGCCGTCTAGAGGAACTGCGGACAGGCAGAGAAGATTGACGACTCCGTGAGGGTCT
>CAZEKN010000273.1:0-3659 GCA_964512755.1 uncultured Desulfatibacillum sp.
GCGACGTGCTCAAGTGCATCGTGGCGCTGTCTCCGCATCGCGACGTGGCCCGCGTCCTGCTGTTGAAGCGCTTCATCGAGGACCGCCGCCTCAAGGGTCACAACGCCGGCAACATGCTGCTGACCATGCTTTCGCGCTACGTCGGCAGTTTTCCGGCCGGCATCCAGGCATTGGCGGAGATCCTGGACGTGCGCGGCCGGATCCTGCCGGTGACCATCGATCCGGGCACTCTGGTGGCCGAACTGACCGACGGCACGCGCATCTTCGGCGAAAAAGCCATCGACGTGCCGCGCGGCACCCAGCGCGAGAAGATCCGGGACGTGT
This sequence comes from uncultured Desulfatibacillum sp., assembly GCA_964512755.1. Classification (GTDB taxonomy): domain Bacteria; phylum Desulfobacterota; class Desulfobacteria; order Desulfobacterales; family SpSt-501; genus SpSt-501. The sequence continues at coordinate 325 of CAZEKN010000273.1, forward strand.
TCCTGGTGCCCCATCACAGCGACACCATTTCCGTCTACCCGCCGGTGATCGACGCCGCCTGGTGGGCGGACTATATCATCATCGGCCCGGGGGACCTCTTCACCAGCATCATTCCCGGACTGATCGTGCCCGGTGTCGCCGAAGCGTTTCGGAAATCGCGGGGCCAGCTGCTGTTCGTGATGAACATCATGACCAAGTTCGGCGAAACCCACAACTATACGGGCCTGGATTTCGTCAACCGCCTGGAGGAGGTCTTCGGGCGCGAACTGGACGGGGTCATCTACAATTCGGCCCGGCCCGATGACGCTCTCCTGGCCCAATACCGCGAGCAGAAGGCCGAATTCGTCCAGCTCGACCCACAGGACCCCGTCTGGGGCAAACGCCGAATCTACAGCGACGACCTGTTGGAGGCCTCGGGCGGCATCGTGCGCCACGACTCGCGGAAACTGGCCGACCTGATCCGGCGGATTATCGCCGAAAACCGGCCCTCGTCCTGAAGGAGGAACCCATGCGCGTCAAGACCGCTACGATCACCACGAACTGCGAGCTCTCCGGCCCGCCGCATGCGCCCGTTGTGATGCTCAGCCATTCGCTGGGCTCCAACCTGCACATGTGGGACCCGCAACTGGCTGTGCTCGAAGGCCGGTTCCGCGTGCTGCGCTACGATACCCGCGGCCACGGCGGGAGCGATGTACCCGGGGACGCTTACCGCCTGGAGGAGTTGGTGGCCGACGCCGCCGCGCTGCTGGATGCCCTGGCCATCCCGACGGTGCACTTCGTGGGGTTGTCCATGGGCGGAATGATCGCCCAGGGATTCGCCCTGAGCCATCCCGACCGGCTCGACCGCCTGGTCCTGTGCGACACATCGGCCTTCATGCCGGCCGAGGCCCAGCCGGTCATTCAGGATCGGATCGACACGGCCCGCCGGGAGGGACTGGCCCCGCTGGTCGATTCAACCCTGGCGCGCTGGTTCACCGCCGACTACCTGCGCTGCAAGGGGCCGGGAGTGGATATGATCCACAGCATTCTGCGGTCCTCGCCCACCGCCGGCTACATCGGATGCACCGAGGCCATCCGCCGGCTCAACTATCTGGACGATCTTTCCCGGATCGAGCGCCCCACCCTGATCGTGGTCGGGGAGGAAGATCCCGGTACGCCGGTCGCCGCAGCCCGGGCCATCCACGAGCGCATCGGCGGTTCCCGGCTCGTCATCCTTCCGTCTGCTTCGCATTTGTGCAACATCGAACAGGCGCAGGCCTTCAACTCCGCCCTGACCGGGTTCCTCGGAAGCGGCGCTTGACCGGCTTCGTTTCTCTTATCCAGCCGTTCAACGGGGAGCCGGAGTGAACGCCAAGGCAAAATGGATCCTCGCCGGCCTGGGGATCGTCGCAGGTCTATTGGCGTCGGCGTACGTGCTGCGGGATCTCCTGATCGCACCGCGCATCGCTGCGTTGCTTCAAGCCGCGCTCGGCCGGGAACTCGGCGTGGAGCTCGCGATCGGCCGCCTCGGCGGCTCCCTTCTGGCGGACATCGAAATCGAGGATCTCCAAACCGTGACCCCCGGCACGCAGGGTCCGGTATCCGCGCTCACGGCCAAGCGGCTGCACATCCGTTATTCCATCTCGGCGCTCCTATCGGGCCTGGCCGTCTTCGTCGATGGCATGCGCATCGAGGCCGACGGACTGCAGGCGGAGCTGGACCTCGACCGGGGCGATGCGTCGTCTCCGGGTGCCACTCCATCCACCTTTTTCCCGCTGATGATTCCCGCGATTCAAGTCCGCGACGGGTCCGTCGCGATTCGGTGGGGGGAGCTCCGCACCCGCTGGGACGGCATCGCACTGGAAATCGAGAAGAGCGCCGCCGGCGCGCGGCGGGTGCGGCTGGCCGCCGCCGGCTGGAGCTGGTCCCACCCGCTGCTGGCCGCGGGCGAATCGAGCATGGCGGCCGATCTGACCCTTGCGCCGGATTCGATCGCGATCCGCGAATTGAACCTGGGCCGCGGGCACGTATCGGGGCAGGGGCGCCTCGGCCTCGCCGGGACGGGCGGGCCGTTCCCATTCGAAGCCCGGCTGAAGCTATCGGAGGGCCGGTTCAGCCTTGCGGGCGATGTCAGCTCATCGCTTCTCAACGTCCGGTTGAAAAGCGATCCGGTCGAAATCGAACCGATCGCAGCCCTGTTCCGCCAGCCGCTGTCCGGACGGCTGTCGGCCGACATCGACCTGTCCGTGCCGTTCGACCGGCCCGCAGCCGCCTCCGGCCAGATCCAGCTTAATGTCCTCAACGCTCGGATCCACGGGGTCGCACTCGTCACGGCCGGCGTTGCCGCCGCCGCCGCGGACGGATGGATTCGCGTCGCGGATCTGGAGGCCGCCTCCGGCCATAGCCGCTTGAAGATCACGGATGCAGCCGCACCGTTGCAGCTCCTCCTGGACGGGGCCTGGGAGGATCTTCTTCGGGCGTTGTCCGGGCGGTTTGCGCTTTCCTCCAAGGACCTGCCGGAGCTGGTCCGGATGATCGGACTGTGGAGCGGCCCACCGCTGGAGCGGATTCCGGTGCACCGGCTGGAGCTCTCGGGGCGTTTGGACGCCGGTGATCTGCGCATCCCGCATGCCGAGCTGTCGGCAGGATCGAACCGGATTCAGCTTCAGGACCTGGAAACCCGGCTGCCCCCGGCTCCGCCAGACACGCCGCTCAAGGGCGGTCTCCGGGTTGAGCTCGCCGATCTGGAGGCTCTCTCCCGCCTTTTTCCGTTCGTTTCCTCCTCCGGCAGCGTCAAGGCCGATGCCACGATCGGCGGCACGTTCGGCCGGCCGGAAGCCGACGCCGTTGTGGCGGCCGAGAATCTCAAACTGCAGGGTCTGCATGTCGGAAACGTGTCCTTGAATGCGCGTTGTGAGCGGCAGCGGGTCCAGGTTAAGACCCTGGCCGTCCGGCGGGGGGCGGATGCGCTCGATGGAACGGCCACCATCCGGCTGCCGGCAGGATCTATCGATGCGGCCGAGTTCTCGTTTGCGGTGGCCGACCTGGAATGGATCGGCGACTGGCTGCTTCCGGCGGCGTGGACCATCGGAGGCCAGCGGCCGCGGATTCAGGGACGGGCCCGGGGCCAGGCGCATCTATCCGGGACCTGGACGTCTCCGGATGGCGAGCTTGCCGCAACCGTCGAGGACTTGCGCCTGAACGAAAGCCGCTTCGGGACCGGGTCGGTCCGCCTGCGGAAACAGGGCGGGACGGTCACGGCGGACGCGATCCGGCTGGATCAGGGCAGCGACCGGCTGGAGCTTCAGGGCAGCTACGACATCGACGCCGGCCGGCTCGGCGCCGTCCGGCTGCGG
>CAZEKN010000274.1:0-3654 GCA_964512755.1 uncultured Desulfatibacillum sp.
AAAGCACGGATTGTCGCAGGCGATTCCAAGGACCCGGAGTGGTCGGCCGCACGGTTGGTCTTCGCCATCGGCCGGAACCCCTTGCAGCGGAAATGGGCCACCACCTTACCGCTCGACTCGGTCGGCGGCAACCCTCAGGGCTATGTCATTCAGCCTGTCGATGCGGGGTCCTGCCATGTCGTCTTCCTGGTCGGGGAAACCGCCGTCGGCAATTTCTACGCTGCCGCCACCGCCGCTCAACTCCTCGAAGAGGACCGCTGCGTCTATCACAGCGCCGCCGTCATCGACTACCCCGATTTCCTGGGCCGCGCCTATCTGCTCAAACCTTGGGAAACGCCCGCGGATATCGACCGCGATCGCGAAGGACTGGAACGGATGAGCCGGTTGAAGCTGAACAAGGTTTACGCCGGCTACGAGAACCGTACGAAGGCCTGGTACCAGCCGACCGCCTTGTTTAAATCCGGAATCGCCGAGATCGGCCGGCGCTGCCGCGAAAACGGCACGGTGTCCCTCGGCATGATGGTCAACCCCTACACGCACTTTGAAGCCGGATCGGCCGCCGAGGCCCTCAGCGACTCCATCCGCACCACCTGGACCCATGGCGATGCCGCCAGCCTGGACACCCTTCAAGATGTCTTCAGGCTCGGCCTGGACGCCGGGGCCGGCACGATCATGCTTCTGGCCGACGATTTCGTGCCGCATGAGGGCCGCAACCGCAAGAACTACTCGCTTTACACGTTCGAGGACCAAGAGCGTTTCATCAACCTTCAAAACGCGCAGGCCTTCGTCATCAACCGGCTGAAGGCCTGGCTGGACCGCGACTACCCGGGGACCCGCTTCGAGTTCTGCCCGCCGTGGTACGCGAACGAGTTCATCGACCGCAGCGAAGGCAAGGCCGAGATCTATCTGAAGGAGCTCGCCGCCCAGATACCGACGGATGTCGCCATCATCTGGACCGGGCCGACGATCCGGTCCTTGTCCGTCGATCTGGCCGACCTGCGGCGCTATCGCAACCTCATCGGCCGCTGGCCCATGTTCTGGGACAACACCCTGTACGCCCGCAACCTGGAAACCACGGTCTACGGCGGCTATACGGCCCACTACCCGGGCCAGGTGCGTCTGTGCAACCTCTTCGAACCCCTGGACGTCGATCGGCCGGACGGCTTTGAGGCGCTGAACGACAGCCGCCACCTATACATGAACGCGGCCGCGGACTCCGAGGTGTACCGCATCAAATTCGCAACGGTAGCGGACTATGAGTGGAACACTGCAGCCTATCATCCCGAACGGTCTCTATGGAAGGCTCTGGTGACATCCCTCGGCCCGGAGGGCGCCAAGGAGATTCTTTTTTTCAATGAGGCTTACTACGGTCTTTATGACGTGTGCATGCGAATGGAACGGGAGGACGCAGATCATGCGGAATTAGGCCGCCGGGGCATATGGTGGCTGGCCCGCCTGGAAGAATCCCTCTTGAGCCTGATTCGCCAGCTGCCGGCCAACCATGCACTGCCGGCGGAGCTCCAAACTCACCGCGATCGCCAAAAACAGCGATTCGAGGGTTTGGCCCGAAAAAGCTCGGTCCCAAACTGAATCGTCCCGCTTTTCCATGTCGATGCAACTCGCTGCGCATCGATTCCTACTCTTGCCGGCCGGCCGTTCCACGGTTTTTCAACGATGCCAGCAGCAGGGACAGCAGCCCCAGCAGGATCTCGTCGGCAAAGGGAATCATGTCGGGAATGATCAGATCGAGAATGAACAGGGCTGCCGTCACTGCCAGGAGTCTGGGGAATCGCAGCCCGGCGGCAAAGCGCATCAGCCGGTCCGTCAGCACGCGGTGAGGCGTCACAATAGGCTCCTTTGTTTCACGCCACCACCCACACCGCACAGTTGCGGGCATGGCCGACGATCTTGCTAGAGACGCTGCCGAACAGAAACTCCTCCTTGCGCGACAATCCCTGCCGGCCGACCACGAGGGTTCCGTATTGGGTTCGGTCGAGTTCGGACAGGATGCACTCGGCAATGGACGGGCAGGATCGCAGCGGCGCGCTGATCTGAACGGCCTCCGCCGGGAATCCGGCAGCGACCAGCTCCCGGCGGTATTGCTCCAGAAACGCTTCCACGCGGCGCCGGTATTGCTCCAGCCATTCCTGTTTTTCTTCGATCCTGGCGAAATAGTCCTCCTCCGGCTCGGAGATGACATGCAGCAGCGTCACTCTCGAATTTTTAACGCCGCCAAGCATGTACGCGACATAAGCCACGGCGCGCCGGGCGTTCGCGGAATCGTCCACGGCCAGCAGGGCGTTGCGGTTGAAGTTGAGCTCGTCTGGATGCGCCATTTTACCCTCCCCGGCCGCGCCGGCCATGGAAGTCAACGGATATCGGCCCGGGCCTGGCAGAGATCCTGGAGCAACTGGGGGGTTTTCTCGTAAAACCAGTTGGCGCCCCTCGAAAAATGCAGCAGAATCCGGTTCAATGAATCGGGGATGTAGGCGAACACCTTTTGCAGATTCGCCAGGCGGTTGTGGAAGACAATGTTCATGTCCCCCTCGGTGAGCCGCGACAGGACGCCGGGATCGCGGCTGCAGAGGTCCGGCAGCAGCACGTCGCCCTTGCCCACCAGATAAATCAGCACGTTTCCCAGCCCGAACAAATCGTAGCCGTACATGTTTTCGCGGTGGCGGTAGTTGTAGTCGAAATCGATCCAGCGGTAGTGTCCGCTCTCGCTGTCGATCAGGATGTGATCCCGCCGGATATCGCCGTGCTTTTCTCCGTGGTCATGCAGGAACCGAATCGCCTCGATGCAACCCAGGTAGTTGTCCAGAATGCCGGGAAGGGTCGAAAAAAAATAAGTTTTGTGATCCTGCTCGACGTCGGCCACGTGGGCCGCCAGCGTGGGCCCGCTGATGGTTTCGAGCACGCGCACGATGTTGCCCTTCTCGTCCGCAGCGGACAACCCGTGCATGAAGTTGGGATGGTCTTTGACGAGCTCGAGGATGCGGGCCTCCTTGCGGGGGCTGCGGAAACACTCGAATGTGATGCCGCCGATGGTCGCCTCGAACCGCTCGTAAAAAACAAGCTTGATGATCCGCATCGCGCCGCTCACCAGGTCGATCGACCGCTTGACCCAGTACTTGATCTCGTCCTCCAGCCCGAACCGGCCCTCCCGGATGCTGTTTCGGACCAAATACGGCCGGCCGGCCAGCACCACGACGTCACCGGCATCGAGCGCGAAGAAGTCGGACGTGTCGGTGTGAATGCGCAGGTCCTCCGGGCGGCTGCCTTCGGCAAGCCAGCGGGCGGCCATCTGGTGAATCTGGGACCGCGACGGCATCGACTCCATAAAGGCGGCTCCGTGAGGGCAGCAAGCAGGTCGGCGCCGCGGCGGGAGGCGTCATTGCCGGCGCCTCCCGCCCGGTTTCCAGCCAAACCCGCCGGCATGGCTTTGATCGACGGCTACTTACCCTCTTTGGCCTTGGCCGCTTTGAAACTATCCTGGACGGCCTTGAGCTTCTCCGGTTTGGTCAGCATCTCGTAGGCCGACAGCGCGACCGACTTGCCGACGAGGACAGCAGACGTCCACCCCTCGTCCGACTTGGCCGCCTCGCGGAAGGCATCGCTGTGCAGGGCCGTGCCTTCAGGGGCGATCTTGAACCA
>CAZEKN010000275.1:0-3627 GCA_964512755.1 uncultured Desulfatibacillum sp.
TGTTTTTGCCTAATCCCAGTATCACCGGGAACGGGGGACCCAATTATTCGGGGCGAATCGCCGCCATGCGGCGATGGGCAACCTTATCGGTCCTAGCCCTGCAGCTAACCTCGTAGGCGTCGATGAGGAAAACCTTCGGAATCGATCGGGGGTCTTTCCTCCACCATTTCGATTCCGGAGGTCGAGCGCATGCCCGTCACACATTCTGCTGCAATTGCCCAGCACCATCTTTTTTTACAAAACCGTTCGAAACATCTCAGCATTCCTCTTTACCACATCCTGATTCTCGCCTGGAGTGCGCTTGTCATCCTCTATGGTGAAACCGGCCTGATCCCCTTTTTCCGCCATACAGCGAAAGAGTCGGCTTAGGCCCGGTTGCATCGCGCTACCGGCCCAGCCGGAAAATGCCTGACCGCTGACGGGGCAGGGCATTTCCCCGGTCTTTGATGGCCGGAATCACCATAGGAGGATCATCATGACAGCTTCCAAATCGAACCATCGATTTTGGGCGTGGATCATCGCCATCCCATTTTTAATCGTCGTTGCCGGCGTCTCCGTCGATGCGTTGGCCGGCCAGGCGACCCTCACCTGGAACCCAAATACGGAAAGCGATTTAGCAGGATACAAGGTTCATTACGGCACGGCCAGCGGCAACTACACCGTTCATTTGGATGTCCACAATGTCACTACGTACACGGTGACCGGTCTGACGAACGGCCAAACCTACCATTTTGCAGCGACTGCCTACGATGCGTCGGGCTTCGAGAGCGGCTATTCCAACCAGGTGAGCTATACCGTCCCGACCACCAACGGTGCTCCGTCAACCCCCGCCACTCCAACGGGACCTTCCTCCGCAGCCGTCAACGCCTCCGCCGCGTTCAGCACCTCGGCCACCGACCCCAACAACGACACCCTGACCTACCGCTACGATTGGGGCGGGGGGGTGATCGGAAACTGGGGATCCGCCAGCCAGTCGCACGTCTGGACGGCAACCGGCCAATACACCATCCGAGCCCAGGCACGCGACAGCCGGGGAGCCGAATCGGCATGGTCGGCCGGGAAAACGGTCACCATCGCCACGAGCCAGCAGAACCGGGCCCCCACGGCCAACGCCGGCGCGGATCAGACGGTCAATTCCGGAGCGGCCGTCAGCCTGCGCGGAAGTGGCTCGGATCCCGAAAACGCCATTGCCGCTTACCGCTGGCGGCAGACCAGCGGGACGACCGTGACCCTTTCGAATGCCACCTCGGCCCAGGCCGGTTTCACCGCGCCCACGCTCACCACGGGAACGGCCAGCCTGGTCTTTGAGCTGCAGGTGACGGACGCGGGTGGATTAACCGCCACCGACAGCGTCCGCGTTGTAGTGCAATCGGCCGACAGCGACGGCGACGGCGTCCCCAACAGCCAGGACGCTTTCCCCAACAATCCCGCCGAGTGGAGGGACAGCGACGGCGACGGCATCGGCGACAACGCCGATCCCGATGACGACAATGACGGAATTCCGGATTCCGTTGAAGACGGGGGGGCGAACCGCCTGATCGGTATTTTCAGACCCAGTAAAGGCGTATGGTTGCTCGACCTCAACAACAACCGCCAGTGGGACGGGAAACCTATCGACGCCCGCCAAGCATTCGGCACCAACGGCGACCTGCCTGTCACCGGCGACTGGGACTGCGACGGCATCACCGACATCGGCGTCTTCCGGCCCAGCAGCGGCCAATGGCTGCTGGACCTCAACGGCAACCGCCAGTGGGACAGCAGCGGCGACGGCCTCTATACCTTCGGCCGAGCCGGCGACCTGCCTGTCACCGGCGACTGGGACTGCGACGGCATCACCGACATCGGCGTCTTCCGGCCCAGCACCGGGGAGTGGCTGCTGGACCTCAACGGCAACCACCGGTGGAGCGGCAGCAGCATCGACGGCCTCTATACCTTCGGCCGAGCCGGCGACCTGCCCGTCACCGGCGACTGGAACAGCGACGGCATCACCGACATCGGCGTCTTCCGACCCAGCACCGGGGAGTGGCTGTTGGACCTCAACGGCAACCACCGGTGGGACGGCGGCGGCATCGACGGCCTCTATACCTTCGGCCGAGCCGGCGACTTGCCCGTCACCGGCGACTGGAACAAGGACGGCGTCACTGAGATCGGCATCTTTCGGCCCAGCACCGGAGAATGGCGCTTGGATCTGAACGCCAACGACCGCTGGGACGGCAATAGCGTCGACGGCCTCCATACCTTCGGCAAATCCGGCGACCGGCCCGTAACAGGGGAATGGTGATAACAGCGGCCCTCCGGCGTTGTTAGGCCGGTGGGCCGCAGCCGAATAACACCGCCATATTCAAACCAGGGGAGAGAAACGATGCAGACGGTTACTGATTTAAAAATGCTGCTACTGGAGATAATGGAATCCGCGTTTCAGGGCGGAGATGTACAAGCCACTCAACAGATGGGCGTCAACGTTTCCAGCGCCATGAAACGCGAAGGGATGGTGATCATTCAAAACCAGAATGTCGAGGTGTACGCGCGCATCATGCCGACGATGGTGAAGGCACTCCGGCTCTGCGATGCCTTGGAGTCGAACTGGCGCAACCAGATTGAGGTGAGGGTTGATGCTCAGCCCAAACAGCTGCCATCGGCAGCCGCGCTGGATGCCGACTCGGATCCGATAGATGCCTGCTGCTCGTGGCTGTTTGAAAACCAGGTCACGTGGCACGACATGCAGGACCTGATGAGGGCACGGTATCTGGAGCACGTCATCGGCCAATTCAAGACCAAGACCGATGCGGCCAAGTGGCTCGGGGTCGGCAGCACCTATCTATGCAAACTATCCAAGACCGTGCCGCATTCCATGCGCCAAAGCCCGATGCCGGAGAGCCGGCTCTTGCCATCATAGGCCGAATGGGCTTCAAGATTTGCTTCGGCCGGCGCTGTCCAACATCTCCAAAACCATCTCGTTCCAGCCCCGGCTTCCCGGATGGCGGGCTTTCCGCAGGCCCGCCACATCCAGGCCTTCGAAAGATCCGTCCGGGTGCGGAATGAGAATGGGAATGTCAACGCGTTGCAGCATGGCCGCATCATTGGCGCTGTCCCCCAGACCGATGGTGCAGAGCGGCTGGCTCATGTTGCGGCGGATGACCGACGCCGCGCGCCGGACGGCAATGCCCTTGTCCTGCCCTGCCCCCATGAGATGATGGAAGCGACCGCCGCGCGTGATCGTGAAGCCGGTGGCTTCGGCCAGGGCTTGCAGGTCCGAGATCATACCATCATCGTCTATCAGAAACGGCTCGGTAAATTCGCGCTGCTTGGCCAGCCCGGCTTGGAACGAGGTGAGGCCGCTGAGGCTCTCAATGTCCTCGACGCTCAGGTCGCCGAACCCCCGGATGCTGAAACGCGGCCGCAGCGATAGGATCCACCGGCGGATTTCGGCATAGGTTGCGCCGAGGCGGATCACCGTGTAGGGGGGGGCGCGGGTGCCGTCATCGACCTGCCAGTTCCGATAGCCATCCGGGAAAAAAACGGGTATGGTTTTTAACATCCAGAACTGAATCAAAGGGGTTTGAAACATGAAGAAGAACAGGAACAGGGCGAATGAATCGGAGATGACGAGGAGGCATTTTCTCAAGT
>CAZEKN010000276.1:0-3598 GCA_964512755.1 uncultured Desulfatibacillum sp.
TGGCCGGTGGCTTCGAGCATCCGCGAGACGGAGATGCCCAGAGCGGCATTGCGCAAGTGCCCCAGGTGAAGGGGCTTGTTGGTGTTGGGCGAGAGGTACTCGACCATGACGCGCCGATGTCGTCCCGCGGGCGCATCGCCGTATCGGTCGCCGGCGGCAAGCACGGCATCGATCGCGCCGCCGAAGAAAATCCGGTTGGCAAGCCTGAAATTGATGTACGGCCCGGCGGCGGCGGCCGATTCGATCACCTCGTCGGCGGATATGGCGGCAGCGAGCGTCTTGGCGATTTCAGCCGGGCTCTTGCGCAGCTGCTTGGACAGCGGAAAGCAGCCCACGGCCAAATGGCCCAGCTGCAGATCCGGCGGAAAACCGATCTCGATCCCCTCTGCTGCCTGGCCGAACGCCGTCCGGCAAGCTTCGGAAATGCGGTCAAGAACATGCGTCTTCAATTGATCGATGGACATGAAGGCTTCCTACTCAAATAACAGGTGATGGCGTTTGGCGCCTTCCGAGCGATCCCAAAATCGGTCGGCTCCATTTCTTCCTCTTTTTCCCCCCTTTGAAAAAGGGGGCTAAGGGGATTTTGAAATCGACTTCCTGGAAAACCGACAGGAATAACGCCCGAGCGTGATAATATGGCAAAATTCCCATGCCATATCAACTTCAAAATGGAATCAATGCTAGTAGTTGTGGGACAAAAAACCCTTGGCTTTCAACAGCGGAAGCGGGTCCACCAGGTGCCGCTTCAGCCAGGACTTTTTGATCCCCATACCGAGGGCGATGGACAGGATCTCTGAGAAGTGAAAGATGGGCAGCTGCGTTTTCAAGGAGCAGCGGATCTCCAGGTTCAGGTGGCACATGGCACAGGCCGTGATGATGCAGTCGGCCTTGACGTCGACGGCTCCCTGAATGATCTGATTGACCATGGGGGTGACCACCGCCGGCTTGGCCACCGATAAAAACGTTCCGCAGCAGCGGGACGGATGCCCCCACACGAGGGACTCCGCCCCGAAGGAGCAGAGAATTTTTTCCATCAACCCGTGATATTGCTTTTCATGCCGCATCGCCGGCGGCCGGGTAAGCATGCAGCCATAATAGGGCGCGAACCGCAGGCCGTTCAGGGCGGTCTGAAATTCCGGATTCGAGGCTGCTCCGAAACCGTTGTCGAGGAGCTCGAAAAAATGGATGATGTCCAGGTTGGAGTCGACCGACCGACCCCACATGCGTTCGTATCCGCGCTGGGCCTCTCCGTCTTCCTGCAGATGAAGCTGAGCCTGCCGGAGCCGCAGCATGCAGCTGGGGCAGGCGACCAACAGCGGCCGGCCCGCCGGAGCCAGCGAGAGGTTGCGGCAGGCGAAATGAAAGGCCAGCTCCGAGTTGATGCTATGGGTGGAGGAGGACCCGCAGCAGTTCCAGTCTTCCAGTTCGACCAGACTGAACCCAAGCTTCTGGCACACCTTGAGGAGCGACCGGTTGTTTTCCTTGGCCGAGGTGGCGAGCGAGCATCCCGGAAAATAGGAGAACTCCAGAGCTTCAGCGACCGCCGCCACGGTTGTTCACCTTACAGGTTTCGAAGATTCGTTTCATGATCCCTGGGTCGGTAATTTTGGACGGCAGGAGATCCAGCTTGCGCTTGGCCAGCATTTTCAAGCCCAGGTCGAGGTCTGAGAACATGTCCAACTGGCGGAGCTTGTAGCGCATCATGATTTCCAGTTTGTGCGTGCGACCGTATTTGTGGATGGAGCCCACCACCTCCCGGTGGAAGGCGAGAATGTCCGGCTCGGCGGGCGGCACGCCCTCTTCCAAAGCCATCTGGCGCATGACGTCCATGAACGCGGCGATGTCGATCGCCTGCGGGCAGGCCATCGAGCAGGTGTTGCAGCCGATGCAATACCAGATGTCCGAGGACTGCAGGGCCTCCCGCACGCGGCCCAGCTGGAGCAGCCGGATGACGCCGTTTGGCCGGTAGGCCATCGCCTGGGACACCGGGCAGCCGCCGCCGCAGCTCTGACAATGAAAGCAGCGGCGGATATCGGTGCCGGAGCGCTCGACCACTTTGGAGATGACATCGCGATGAGCCGGCCCCGAGGACGCCTCTATGCGAATGATACCGGTCGATTCCATGAGGCGGCAATTTAGCAGACGGCATCAAAGGAGGCTTTGACCTAAGTCAAGCCAGGGAAGTCCAATCGAAACACCTTTTGAAAACCGCCGGGGCCAATCGAATTTTCAATGTGAGCCAATGCTTTGATATTTGGGAATTGAATTCCCAAATATCATATGATACCCTCCGTTTCATGATCGACCGTGACATCCAGACCGAACTGGCCAAAAGCCGGAAAGAGTATCCTGTTATCTGTATAACCGGCCCGCGCCAGTCGGGAAAAACCACCTTGGCCCGTGCGGCTTTTCCAGAATTGCCGTATGTTTCTTTTGAAGAGCCGATCACGCGGAATGTATTCGTCGAAGACCCCAAGGGATTTCTAAGCCGCTACACAGATGGCGCTGTGTTCGATGAAGTTCAGCACGTTCCCGAGTTGTTTTCTTACCTGCAGGTGATGGTCGATGCACGGCCGGAAGCGGGGCGCTTCGTCCTTACAGGATCCCAGCATTTTGGACTGGTTGAAAAAATCAGCCAGAGCCTGGCTGGACGCACAGCGGTTTTGGTGCTTCTTCCTTTCAGCGCCGATGAGCTTCAGCGCGGAGAATGGCTTGCACCCCAACTCAACCAAGTGCTCTGGGCAGGCGCTTATCCTCCGGTTCACGATCGCGCCCTGCGCCCGGACCGCTGGTATGCGAATTACCTGGCCACCTATATCCAGCGCGATGTGCGCCAGATAACACAGGTTCAAAATCTGGACGTCTTCACGCGTTTTGCACGCTTGTGTGCCGGCAGCACGGGTCAGCTGATCAACACCAACCGCTTGGGAACCGAATGTGGAGTCGATCACAAAACCATCCGCCGTTGGCTTAGTGTGCTTCAGGCGAGCTATGTGATCGGCCTGTTGCCGCCCTATCACCGCAATTTTCGCAAGCGATTGGTTAAAACACCCAAGCTGTATTTCTATGACACGGGCCTGGCTTGTCACCTTCTGGGCATCGAAACGGCCGATCAGTTAGACACGCATCCGCAACGCGGGGCATTGTTTGAAAGTTGGGTTTTCTCGGAGTTAACCAAGGCCCTCGCTAACAAAGGTGAACCTGCCGGCATATATTTCTGGAGGACTCATGGCGGCCAGGAAGTTGATTTTCTCCTTGAACGCAGCGGAACGATGCTGGCGATCGAGGCCAAGGCTGGCATGACGGTTGACCCGGGGGCCGTGCGCACACTGGGGGCGGCCGTTCAGGCATGGGGTGAATCAAAGGTGAATCAGTTCATCGTCTTCGGCGGCAACGATGGAATGAAAATCCACGGCTGCGTCCTGCTCCCCTGGCGGAAGGCTGCAGGAATAATCAAATCGTCACCCGGAAGATCAGACTAATTTGGGGCCGGCTTAATCCTGAAATAAGTCAACAAAGAAGCAACGTCCCCATTTCCCATTCCTTATTTCAGGTCGCATCGCTAACCGCACACGACTATCGGAGAAAATAAAATGAG
>CAZEKN010000277.1:0-3582 GCA_964512755.1 uncultured Desulfatibacillum sp.
CGCCATGGCCAACGGCTACATGGGAAAATTCCTGAACGTCGACCTGTCGCAGGGAACCCTTTCGGAGGAGCCGATCGATCCGCAGATCTGCCGGGACTACATCGGCGGCTACGGGCTCGGGGCGCGGCTGCTCTACGACCGCATTCCCAAGGGCGCCGATCCCCTGGGGCCTCAGAACATCCTGGGGTTGCTGACCGGGCCTCTCACCGGCACGCCGGCCATCATCGGATCGCGCTTCGTCGCCGTCGCAAAATCGCCCAAAACCGGCGGATGGGGCGACGCCAACTGTGGCGGGCACTTCGGACCGCACCTGAAATTCTCCGGATTCGACGGCATTTTCTTCACCGGGCGGGCGTCCCAGCCGGTTTATCTTTTCATCGAGGACGGCCGGGCCGAGCTGCGCGATGCCGCCGACCTCTGGGGCCTGGGGGTGACCGCGCTGGAGGATCTCCTCGTGCAGCGCCACGGCAAGGGCATCCAGGTCTGCTCGATCGGGCCGGCCGGCGAAAAGCTGGCGCTGACGGCCTGCATCATGAACGACAAGGAGCGCGCGGCCGGGCGCTCCGGGCTGGGTGCGGTGATGGGGTCCAAGAAGCTCAAGTGCGTCGTCGTCAAAGGCAAGATGAACGTCCCGGTGCACGACGAGCAGAAGATGAAGGACCTGCGCAAGCACTATCTCAAGCAGGCCACGGGCGCCTTCGACGTCTTCAAAAAGTACGGCACGGCCGGCATCACCCACGACGCCATCCTGAGCGGTGACGGCCCAGTCAAGAACTGGGGCGGCGCCGGGACCACCGATTTCCCGTCGGAGCGCAGCCGCCGGATCAGCGACGACGCCGTCGTCGGCATGGAGGGCTACAAGGCCTATGGCTGCTGGCACTGCCCGATTGCCTGCGGCGGCAAAGCAACCCAGCGCGGCGGCCGGTTCCCCTTGGAACTCAACAACGGCGTCGGTCACAAGCCGGAGTACGAGACCCTGGCCATGTTCGGATCGAACCTGCTCAACGACGATCTGCCGTCCATCGTCAAGGTCAACGAAATCTGCAACAACCTCGGCATCGATACCATCTCCGTGGGCGCCGTCATCGCCTATGCCGTCGAATGCTATGAAAACGGCCTGATCACCCGAGAGCAGACCGGCGGCATGGAATTGAGATGGGGCAACGCCGCCGCCATCGTCGCGTTGACCGAAAAAATCGGTCGGCGCGAGGGCTTCGGCGACGTGCTGGCCGACGGGGTATGGACGGCCTGGAAGCTGCTGGGCCGCATCGGAACCGAATACGCCGTCCACATCCAAGGCGAGGAGATTCCGGCCCACGACCCGAAATTCACGCCGGGCCTGGCCTCGACCTACTGGCTGACGGCGACTCCCGGGCGACACACGCAAGGCGGGGAGTTGATCGCCGGGCCGGGAGTGACGGTCCCCGTGACGGACAAATACACCTATTCCGGCCAGGCCGAAGGTCATCATATCCTGGTGGCCGCGGTGGAAGTGGTCAACGCAGCCGGCTTGTGCCTCTTCGGCTATCTCAGCTATCCGTTCCAGGCCATCATCGATCAGCTCGCCGCCGCCACCGGTGAAGCTTGGGATCTCAAGCGGGTGCTGACGGCCGGCACCCGCATCTATACCATGCGGCATGCCTTCAACCTGCGCGAAGGCCTCAACCCACTCGACCGCAACCTGCCGGGCCGCATCGTCGGCGAACCACCGCTCCGGGAAGGCAACGTCAAAGACATCACGGTGGACTATCGTACGCTGGCCACGGAATTCCTGGAGCGAATCGGCTGGGACACCCGAACCACCGTGCCGAGCGCCAAATGCCTGAACGAGCTCGGCATGCAGTTCCTCGCGGCCGGGATGGGAAAATAGGAAAACGGCACAAGGTGCAAGGCGCACGGTGCACGGTGATGGATGGCGGCCGATCTTTTTGGCCTTTACCGTGCACCCTGCGCCGTGAACCGTTCACCGATTAACATTGACATCGCTCCAATCTGATTTAGGGTAAAACAGGCGTCTGAAATGAAGTTGCCATCATGACCACAACCAAGGAGCGATACCATGGCTACCAGCGATAAAAACCGACTTGCGTTTTATTTTCCCAACGCCCGGGCACTGAGCGGCAGCGAGATCGCGAGCCTGCCGGATGACAAACGGAAATCGGCCGAGGCGGCCGGCAAAAGCGGCGTCTGGCTGGAGGTCCACTGCCCGGACTCATCCTGCGTGGGCAAGGACGGCAACGTCACGCTGCAGGCAGCGGGGATCGAAGGCAAGAAAGATAAGGGGCTCTGGCTCAACGTATTCTGCCCCGAAGACAGCTGCCTGTGGAAGGGCGGGACCGATCTTGCCTGATTGATTCAGGTGGATGGCACGTTCCGAAGAACCCGGTGGTTTCCGCCGGGTTCTTCAGTTTCGGTATTCATCCGCCCGGATGCCGTAGCGGCGCATGATCTGCTGGAGAGCCTGGCGCTCGAGACCGCACATGCGGGCGGCCTGGGATACGTTGCCTTTGCAGCTAGACAGCAGCTCTCCGAGGTAGTCCTGATTGAATCTTTCGAGGTAGTGCTGCTTGGCCTGCTTGTAGCCCAGGCCTCCGAAATCCAGCCGGTCGGGGTGTGGGTTCGCCTCGCCGGCTGCCCATCCCACATCCTCGACGCGGATATCGGTGCCGGCCGAAAACGAAATGCCCCGCATGATGAGATTCTCGAGCTCGCGGACGTTTCCGCGCCACTCCAGCCCCATGAAGAAATTCATCAGCTCCGGAGAAATCCGTTTGAGCGGCCGATTCATGAGCGTGCAGTGCTTTTCGAGCAGGTAGGTCGCAATCAAGGGGATGTCCTCGCGATGCTCGCGCAGACTCGGTTGGCGGATGGGCAGGACGTTCAGGCGGTAGAAGAAGTCCTCCCGGAATTGGCCGGCGTCGATCTTGGCGCGCAGATCTTGGTTGGTGGATGCCACGATGCGCACATCGACTACGATCGACCGGGTGTCTCCCAGCGGCTTGATTTCCTTCTCCTGCAGCACCCGCAGGAGCTTGGTCTGGATGCTGGGACTGATGTCGCCGATTTCGTCCAGGAAAATGGTGCCGCCGTGAGCTTCCTGAAAGAGGCCGCGACGGTTTTCGGTGGCGTGGGTGAAGGCGCCCTTGCGGTAGCCGAACAGTTCGCTCTCCAGGATGTTCTCCGGCACGGTTGGACAGTTGACGGCCACGAACGGGCCGTGGCTGCGCGGACTCAAGGCATGGACGGCGCGCGCGCTCAAGTCCTTGCCGGTGCCAGACTCCCCGGTGATTAGGACGGTCAACTCGGTCTTGGCCGCCATCTGGATGGTCTCGTAGAGACGTTGCATGACGGCGCTTTTTCCGACCAGGTCCTGGAAAACCGCCAGCGGGCCGCAGGCCTGCTGCAGCCGCCGGTTCTCCTGGATCAGAACGCTGCGCTCTAAAGCCTTTTCCAGCCTCAGCACCAGGGCATCGTGTTCGAAGGGTTTGGTAATGAAGTCGTAGGCGCCGCTGCGCATGGCGTTGACGGCGGTGTCGATCTGGCCGAAGGCCGTCATCATCACCACCGTCTGCTGCGGGTTGT
>CAZEKN010000278.1:0-3576 GCA_964512755.1 uncultured Desulfatibacillum sp.
GGCCGCAACGATCGTCGCTGCACCGCTGGCAGTTGAAGCAGTCCCGGCAGGGATGCTTTTTCGAGGCGGCGGGGCATGGCTCGGACACATACACCTTCCCGCTCAGTCCTGGAAGCCTTACAAACGCCATGCGATTCTCCTTGGCAAGCCATATTGCAAATTTTAATGCAGGCTGCCCCGCATGCAAGCAGCGCCAACCCCGAGGCTTCCGGAGCCGCTTGGCTCGGGTCGCCGCGGCGTTGGATTTTTCGCAAGAAACCCTTTACTAGAGCGGATTTCGTCCCTGAGTTCCCGGGGCGATCCGGAGCGGCCGTCGGAATCGTTGAAATGATGCAAATGATGGCGCCTTCGTCCCCAACGCTCATCGAGTCGCTTTCTTCCGGGCCACGGCCGCATTGAATTTGTCGGCGTCGATGATAAAACGCTCGTGGGTCGCCTGGCAGATGGAATCCACACCGTCGCTGGCATCGAGGGTGAATGTGAGTTTGCGGCCGTCCACCTTCTCGAGCCGGCCCTTGACGGTCACGCTGAAGCCCGGCGGGGTCGCGGCCGTGTGGCTGAGATTAACCTGAATGCCGACGGTCTGCTGCCGCGGCCAGTCGATATGCGGGTTGACAAACCGGATGCAGGCGAACTCCAGCAGCCCCACCAGAAAGCCCGTGGCCAGCACCTCCGGCATCCGCCCGCCCTCGGGAAACTCGGGGAACAGGTATGGTACGGTTTTTTCCACCGGCACCGTGTAGGTGAACTCAAAGGCCATGCCCGGTTCAAGTGCTGATTTCATTGGCGTCCCTCCCATGGTTGTGAGCTTCTGGTCTTGCAGCGGCGCAAAGCGTTTCAAGGAAAGTTTGGCGCTGGCTGGTGTCCTGATTCTTCACCGCCATGGCCAGCGCCTTGCGCGTTCCGACGAAGACGGCCAGTTGTTTGGCTCTGGTCAGACCCGTGTAAATCAAGTTTCGGAACAACATTTTGAAATGCTGGGTGAGCACCGGGATGACGACGGCCTCGAACTCGCTGCCCTGCGATTTGTGGATGGTGATGGCGTAGGCGAGGTCCAATTCCGGGATGTCGTCGCGCTGATACTCGACCGCGCGCCCATCCGGGAAAAAGTCGACCACACAGGTCAGCTCCTCGTTGTCGATGGCCGCTATCACCCCGATGTCGCCGTTGAACACCCCGAGCTCGTAGTTGTTCCGGCGATGGATGACCCGGTCGCCCACCCGGAAAATCCGTTCACCCACCTGGAGCTGAGGTTTGCCCTTCTGCGCCGGATTGGCGGACGCCTGGATCATGCGGTTCAAGCTCAACGTCCCCAGACTGCCGCGAGTCATGGGGGTGATAATCTGGATTTCGGTGCCGGTACCGAGATATTTCGGGATCCATTCCAGGACCAGCTTGCGGACCACATCGGAGGCCGCCAGACCATAATGCAGGGACGACCACGGATGCACCTTCTTCACAACGGCCATCAGCTCCTCGACCGGGGTGTCCGCCGCGAGCAGCCTTTCGAGGTCGACGTGCCGGAACTTCTTGGGGATGACCAGCTCGGTTTCGTACGGCACCACGGGCTCGTTGATTCGAAATTCATACGGGTTGTCAAGGGCCTCTGGTTCGCGATCGGGTGCGCTCGTTTTCAGATCGTGTCGTTTCCGGACTTTGGCGATGAACCCGAGTTGCTCCTGGGTGGCTTCGTCCGAGTCCAGGAATAGGCAGTCGGCCCCCGTTTTCCATATGGCGGGCATCTTGAACGGCGAGTCGATGTACGGCAGCTCGCCGTGGTTGATCTGATGGGCGTAGCGGATGATCAGGGACTCCTGCGCCTGCCGGAAAACCTGAGTCAGCCGGAAACAGGGCACGACACCTGAAGCGATCAGGTCCCTTAAGACGTTCCCGGCGCCGACGGACGGCAGCTGATCCGCATCCCCGACAAAAAGGATCTGGCTGCGCTCGGGAACCGCTTTCAGCAGCGAGGCGGTCAGGCTGATATCCAGCATGGAGCATTCGTCGACGATCAGGAAACCGACATCCAGGGGGTTGTCCTCGTTCTTCTTGAAGGTCCCGACCTGCCATTCCAGCAAGCGGTGGATCGTTTTCGACTCGCTGCCGATCACCTCCATCATGCGCTGGGCGGCGCGGCCGGTGGGCGCCGCGAGCAGGACCTTCACCTTCATCGCCTCGAGCAGCTTGACGAGCACCCGGGTGGCCGTGGTCTTGCCGCAGCCGGGTCCGCCCGTCAGGATCGAAAACCGCTCGCCGGCGATCCCCTGAACGGCGGCCGCCTGCTCGGCGCTGAGGAAAATCCCCCTGGCCTTGCAGTAAAGCCGAATCCAGTTCTCGATTCGGCGCCGGTCCACATCCGCCGGCGTCGGGGTTCCCGCGACGCGTTTGGCGACGTAAAGCTCCTCGAAATAAAGGGTCCTGGAATAATAACACGGCTCCGGTGCACCGCTGGCGGCAACCCGCTGGCGAACCATCAGATGGCCGTCCTGCCGCATGCGCGCGAGCAGACCGGGCAGCCGGCCGCCGAAGTCCATCTGCAGCAGCTCATTCACCTGGGTGCGGACCTGGGACTCGGTCAGATAACAGTGGCCAAACTCCCGGCTGGCCGCCAGAACATGTTTGATCGCGGCCGTGATGCGCTCGTCGCTGTCGCGCGCCAAACCGATGCTGAGCGCCACCTTGTCAGCCGAAAAAAAACCGATCCCGTAGAAGTCGTTGGCCAGGCGGTAAGGGTCTTCGGTCACATAGGCAATGGCGTTGTCGCCGTACTCCTTGTAGATCCGCACGGCGAACAGCGTGCTGATCCCGTGGGACTGCAGGAACATCATCACGTCCCGGATCGCGCGGTGTTCGGCCCAGGCCGCGCTGATGGTCTCCAGCTTCTTCTGGGCGATACCGGGAATCTCGGTCAGCCGGGCAATCTCCCCCTCGAAGACATCCAGTGCCGTTTCTCCGAAATGGGAGACGATCTTCCGGGCGGTTTTCGGACCGACGCCCTTGATGAGTCCGGATCCCAGGTATTTTTCGAGTGCGGCGGCCGAGGCGGGTTTTTTCTCGACAGCCGTGACGGCCTTGAACTGGCGGCCGAATTGGGGATGGGTCGTCCAGGCGCCTTGAAACTCCATGGTGGCGCCGGCGAAAACCTTCATCTGGTGGACGATCACCGTCTCCTGCTGGCCGGGGTTGTTGAACGGAAACACCCGCAGGACCGACCAGCCATTGTCCGGGTTGTGATAGGTCACCCGGTCGACGATCCCGCGCAGGGTTTCGTTGATCGTTCCGGTGAGTGGGAGAGAGGTGGGTGGCATCCGAAAACAGGGGCCTTAAAGGGGGGGCGTCAACTGGAACCAATTTCGAAATTCGAAGCACGAAACTCGAAACAAATTCGAATGTTCGAAAGGATAATGACCGAAACGGGTTTGACCGCGGTCGGCGGTGTTTTTTGGGGCGCTTCGGTCATTCGGATTTGTTTCGGATTTCGCATTTCGTGCTTCGAATTGATGTGGAGCCTCTAAAGCATCTCGATGGCGCAGGCCATGGAGACCCCTCCCCCGCCGCAGAGCGTGGCCAGCCCCA
>CAZEKN010000279.1:0-3548 GCA_964512755.1 uncultured Desulfatibacillum sp.
CGAGGCCAATGTCTATCGCCTGGCCCAAGTCAGCAATCTGATCATCGACCAATGCGTCGCCCAGGGTGTCCCGTTCGCCCGCGAATACGGCGGACTGCTGGCCAACCGCTCCTTCGGCGGGGCTCAGCTATCGCGTACGTTCTATGCCCGCGGCCAGACGGGCCAGCAGCTTCTGCTGGGAGCTTACAGCGCATTGATGCGCCAGGTGGCAACCGGCAAGGTGCGCATGTTCCCGCGCCGGGAGATGCTGGATCTGGTCGTCATCAACGGCCAGGCCCGCGGCATCGTCGCCCGCAACCTGGTCAGCGGCGAAATCGAGCGCCACGAAGGACATGCGGTGGTGCTGTGCACCGGCGGCTACGGCAATGTCTACTACCTGTCGACCAACGCCAAGGCCTGCAATGTGACCGCCACCTTCCGGGCTTACAAGCGGGGCGCCTGCTTCGGCAACCCGTGCTTCACCCAGATTCACCCCACGTGCATCCCGGTCCACGGCACCTACCAGTCGAAGCTCACCCTGATGAGCGAGAGCCTGCGCAACGACGGGCGGGTGTGGGTGCCCAAGACGCCGGCCGACAAGCGCCAGCCCAGCCAGATCCCGGAAGCCGAACGGGATTATTTTCTGGAGCGCAAGTACCCCAGCTTCGGCAACCTCGTGCCGCGCGATGTGGCCTCGCGCAACGCCAAGGAACAGTGCGATCAGGGCAAGGGCGTGGGCGACACACGTCTGGCGGTCTTCCTGGATTTTTCTGATGCCATCCAGCGCGACAGCCGCGCGGTCATCGAAAAGAAGTACGGAAACCTGTTCCAGATGTACGAAAAAATCACCGGCGAGGATCCCTATGAAACGCCGATGATGATTTATCCGGCCGTGCATTACACCATGGGCGGGCTGTGGGTGGACTACAACCTGATGAGCACCATCGACGGCCTGTTCGTCCTCGGCGAAGCCAACTTCTCCGACCATGGCGCCAACCGGCTAGGCGCGAGCGCTTTGATGCAAGGGCTGGCTGACGGGTACTTTGTCATTCCCTATACGATCGGGGGCTACCTGGCTGGATCGCGCTTCGCAGAGGTGAAAAACGATCATCCGGCCTTCAGCGAATCGATGAAGCAAGTTCAGGAGCGCGTTGCCAAACTCCTGGCCGTGCGCGGCCAGCGTACGGTCGACGACTTCCACCGCCAGCTGGGGTTGGTGATGTGGGACCACTGCGGCATGGCCCGTACCAACGACGGCCTGAAAAAGGCCCGCTCCCGAATCCAGGAGTTGCGCGCGGAGTTCTGGCAGAACGTCCGAGTACCCGGAACCGAGCGTGATTTCAACCAAAGCCTTGAGAAGGCCGGACGGGTGGCGGATTTCCTGGAATTTGCAGAGCTCATGATCCTGGATGCGCTCGCCCGACAGGAATCCTGCGGCGGACACTTCAACGAGGCCTATCAAACCGAAGAAAACGAAGCCAAACGCGATGACGCCAACTTCTGCCACGCGGCCGCCTGGGAGTTCACCGGAGAAGAGAAAGATCCCGTCCTGCACAAGGAGCCCCTGGTGTTCGAGAACGTGCACCTCACCCAAAGGAGTTACAAGTGAGCAAGACCATTCACCTCACGCTGAAGATCTGGCGGCAGAACGGTCCGAACGACAAGGGCCGTTTCGAGGCCTACCCGGCTCAAAATATCTCGACGGACATGTCTTTCCTGGAGATGCTGGATGTTGTGAATGAACAGTTGACGCTGGAGGGCCGGGAGCCGATTGCGTTTGAACACGACTGCCGCGAGGGTATCTGCGGCACCTGTGGCACCATGGTCAACGGCCGTGCTCACGGCCAGCTCAAGGGCACCACCTTGTGCCAGCTGCACATGCGCCATTTCGCGGACGGCGACACCCTGGTGATCGAACCGTTCCGCGCCCGAGCCTACCCCGTGATCAAGGACCTGGTGGTGGATCGCAGCGCCTTGGATCGGATCATTCAGGCTGGAGGTTACATCTCCGTCAACACCGGCAATGCGCCCGAAGCCAACGCCCTGCCGGTTCCACAGGATCGCGGCGAACGGGCCATGGATGCCGCCGCTTGCATTGGTTGCGGGGCCTGTGTTGCTTCGTGTCCGAACGCTTCCGCCATGCTCTTCGTAAGCGCCAAGGTCTCTCAGCTCGCGTTGCTGCCGCACGGCCGTCCAGAGGCCGCCCGGCGGGCGCTGAGCATGGTACGAACTATGGATGCGTGCGGATTCGGGAACTGCTCCAATCACCGCGAGTGCGAAAAAACCTGCCCGAAGGAGATCTCCATCGTCAACATCGCGCGCCTGAACCGGGAGTACGTGAAGGCCGCTTTCATCTCTCAATGAGCAGGTCCTGCACCGTCTGCAGCAGGAGCGGAATGTCGAAAGGCTTGGCCAACACGTGGCCGAATCCGAGGCCCGCCAGTTCGTCCAGCTTGGGATGCCCCGGATAGCCGGTCGTGATGATCACTTTGACTCCGGCAAGCGCCGGCTCGGTCTGGATGCTCCGGCAGACCTCCAGTCCATCCATCTCCGGCATGAATACATCCAGTATAAGCAGATCGGGACGGTAGGTTCCCAGCCGGATCGTTGCCTCGATGCCGTTGGCGGCTTCCTCCAGCAAGTAAGCCCGCGGCAGGGCCAACGCTTCCATCAGAATCTGACGGACCATCGGGTCGTCGTCCACAACGAGGATCTTGGCGGCCTGCCGCTCCATCAGGGTGGGTAGTCGCACGGTAAAAATCGTACCGCCGCCGGGTCGGCTCTCAAAGTGGACATCACCGCCATGGGCTTTCACCAGGCTGTAGGTTACGGACAGCCCGAGCCCGGTTCCACCCTGCGCCTGCTTATCGCTGACGAAAGGCAGGAAGATGCGGTCGGCGATCGCCGGGGAGACGCCGCGTCCGTTGTCCGATACCTGAATCCACACCCGCCCGTCGTTGAAGGCCACCCCCGTGCGGATGAAGATTTCCCCTTTGGCGTGATCAATGGCCTGGACGGCATTGATCACGAGGTTGAGAACCACCTGCTCGAGGTTGTACAGATTCCCTTTGATCTCGGGCAGATCCTCCGCCAGCCCCGTATGAACGGTCACTCCGGCTTTGCGCAGGGTGCTGTGGGATAAGCGCAAGGCATTGCGGACCGCCGCGTTGATATTCATCGGACCCTGATCGGATATGTTGGACTGACGCGAAAAATTCTTAAGGTCGGAGACGATTTTGGCCATCCGCTGAGCGGCCATTTCCATATCGGCGATCAGCTGCGGCAGGTGCTCCTGAAGGAAGTCGTAAGTGAATCCGCCGAATCGCTTCTCGGGCTCATGGCGGCGGTGGGCGGTCATCACCGGGAGCAGATCCGTCCACGTTTTCTGCAGCAACGGCAGGTTGTAGAGAATGAGATTGAGAGGATTGTTGATCTCGTGCGCCACGCCGGCTACGAGCGTTCCGAGGGCTTCCATCTTCTGAGCTTGCTGCAGCTGCCGTTCGGCGCCGTCCAGAGCCAGCTCGGTCTTACGCAGCAGCGATTCCAACCGCCGGCATTCCTCACAGCGG
>CAZEKN010000280.1:0-3539 GCA_964512755.1 uncultured Desulfatibacillum sp.
AACTCCTGTTCCATGCGACGGTACGGCGTGACATCCACTCCAACGGCCCAGCTGTTCCAGCCGGGAATCGGTAAATCCCGGGAGATGTTGGACCACGATACCATTCGCCGCTCACCGCTCTTGGTTGAGATTTCCCACTCGTGGTCCCGAAAGTTGAACCCGCTGGCTTCGATGTCCGCCAGCATTTTTACGCGTTGACCCGGATCCGGATAGAGGATTTCGAGGGCGCGAGGGTTGTTGATGATTTCAGACGCGCCGTAACCGGTAACCCGCTCACATTCCCGGTTCCAGACGATGAAATTCAGCTTCTCGTCGAAGGCGTCCAGCATGACCGGCATGTTTTGCACGATGCCGCGAAGCTGGTCCGCATGTTGGGCCAGCTCGGCGCGCGTGTGCTCGAAGTACATCAGCAGGAAGCCGACCGCCACGCCGATTCCAAGAATCGTTGTGGCCAGAAACCCCCACTCTTCGCAACCGCCGGCCGTTCCGAAAACCGGATAGCCCAGCTTCAAGGCGGACCAAATGATGAACGCCCAGCCGGCCAGGCTCTTCCCGATCCCGCGGAGCTTCGCGGATTGCAGAACGACCCGCCCCGTCCACCCGTAGGCGGCAGCGACGACGATGGCCGTCGGCCCGCTCAAGACCTGAAACCCGTATCCCAGCAGGGCGGCGACCGGAAGCCAAAGCAGCCCAATGCCGCAGAACACCACCAGCCAGGGGCGTGGCAAGGGCCTGGTTAAAAAAGAATAGGTTCCGAATAAAATGAGAATGCCGCTGAAAAGCGTGACGGACTGGCAGGCGATTACCCCGACCAACGGGGCATCCCATAGAAGACCCAGCAACTCGGCCACGAAACGGAAGGCATAGACCGTCCATGCGGCCGCCCAGATCCTCAGAAAGGGTTGGTGGTACTGAAAATAAAGGTAATAGAAAACCAGCGCCAGCAGCAAGGTGCCGGTCAAAGCGGCGATTTGAGCCGGTATGAGCCAATGCATTGCCCACCTCAGAGGAAGCCGATATTTAATCTATATTGTATCGGCAAAGGCAAGATCGACACAACCGAAAATTGCAGGCGGAGCTGGAAGTGCTGGCAAGCAGATTACGGCGCGACGGAACCACCCCGGGTGTTACATGCCCAAATACGCCCGGCGGATGTCAGCATCCTGCAGAAGGTCGGCGGACCGGCCCGAGCGGGTGATGCGGCCGCTTTCAAGGATATAGGCGCGTTGCGAGAAATTGAGGGCCTGTTCGACGTTTTGCTCCACCAGCAGGATGGTGATGTCCGATCCCAATTCGGACAGGGTGCGGTAGATCGATTTGGTGATCATGGGGGCGAGGCCCAGCGAGAGTTCGTCGACCAGCAGCAGCTTGGGACGGCTCATCAATGCCCGGCCGATGGCCAGCATTTGCTGCTCGCCTCCCGACAGGGTCCCGGCCGGCTGGTCCCGGCGTTCGCCCAGGATCGGGAAAAGCTGAATCACATGCTCCAGGCTCTGCTTCAGTCGGCCGCGGGCCGTCTTGGGGAAGGCGCCCATTTCTAAGTTTTCCCGGACCGACATGTCCTTGTAGACCCGCCGGCCTTCCGGCACTAGCGCGATGCCGAGGGCGGTCACCTGGTGGGGCCGTTTTCCGACCAGGGACAGGCCGCCGAATCGGATCTCGCCGGCGGCCGGGGGAATGGCAGCGGTCACGCCCGCCAGCAAAGAGGATTTGCCGGCACCGTTGCTGCCGAGGATAGCCACGCGCTCGCCCGGCGCGATCGAAAGCGAAATATCCCACAGCACCTGGGTTTCCCCGCGGAAGAGATCCAAATGGGCCACGTCCAGCAGTTCAGTCATGATTAGTCTCCCAGATACGCCTGAATGACCCGCGGGTCATTGACCACTTCATGCGGGGTTCCGGTCATGAGGACCCGGCCCTGGTCCAGGACGATCACGCGCTCGGCCGCCTGCATGACGGCTCCCATGACATGCTCGATCCACAGCACGGAAAGCCCCAATTGGTCCCGCAGGCTGCGGATGAACGCGACCGCCTGTTGGATCTCCTGGGTGTTGAGCCCGCCCAGGACCTCATCGAGCATCAGCAGCTTGGGATCGGTGGCCAGCGCTCGGGCCATTTCGAGACGCTTCTTCTGAATGACGTTGAGGTGACGGGCCTCGAAGCCCTCCATGTCAGCCAGGCCAACCCGGTTCAGCTTTTCGCGCGCGAAGGATTCGATGAAGGACCGCGGCTTCTGAGGATAGCGGTTGACGGCGGCCACCATGATGTTCTCCAGGCAGGTCATGGCGGCGAACGGCCGCGTGACCTGGAAGGTGCGCGCCATTCCCAAGCGACAGACGGCGTTGGCCGGCAGGCCGGTGATGTCCCGGCCGTCGAATACGACCTGGCCCGATGACGGTTTGAAAGCGCCGGCCACCGCGTTGAACAGGGTGGTCTTCCCCGCGCCATTGGGCCCGATCAGCGCCACGATGGTGCCCGCTTCGACGGAGAAATCGACCTGGCTCAGTGCCTGAACGCCTCCGAAGGATTTGCTGATTTTTCGACCTTCTAACAACGCCATTGTCTTGATTCCTAACCAGCAGAGTTGGTTGCCAGCGTTTGATTTTCGGGAGTGTCGAAAATTGTTCAGGGGCTTGGAACCGCTTTCTGCTTCACGCCTTGGATCGGCTTGATCGGCTTGAAGCGTTTCCACAGACCGAGCAGCCCGTTCGGAGCAAAGCGCGCCACCACCAGGGCGATCAGGCCGAACACCAGCACATGGTATTCGCCGTAGTCGCGGATTTTTTCGGCGAGAATATTCAGGGCGAATGCACCGATGATCGGTCCGATAAAGGAACCCATGCCGCCGATCACGGTCATAGCCAGAACGTAGAACTGCAGGTCGAGCGAGGGTATCTCCGGCGTTATCAGCAGCAGGTAGTGGCCGTAAAGACCGCCGGCGAACCCGGCCACGGCGCTCGCCACCGTGAAGGCCAACACCCGCACGTACAGCACCTTGACGCCCACGGACTTGGCGGCCAGCTCATCGTTTTGCACCGCCCGGAAATTTAGTCCCAGATTGGAATGAATCATGCGATGCAAAATCGCCAGGATCAGGACCGCCGCCGCCAGCATAATGTAGTAATACGAAAGCTTGTCGTATTCGGCCATGAGCGCCGGCACTTGAAGCCCCATGGTGCCGCGGGTGAGATCGTACTCGTTGACGATGATGATGTGCAGAATCTGCGAAAAGGCCAAGGTGGTGAGCGACAGGTAGATTCCGCCCATTTTTAGGCACAAGGCCCCCAGCCCAAGGCCGACCAGCGCAGCCAGGATGGTTCCGATGCCGATTCCGATCCAGGGGTTGATCCCCGCCTTGGCCGTCAGGATGCCGGAGGCGTAGGCCCCGATGCCCGCCATGGCGGCATGGCCGAAGGAGACCTGCCCGGTGTAGCCGGCCAGCAGGTTCCAGCTGGAGGCCATCATCACATAAAACAGGCTGACAATGAGCACGTGCTGGGGGTAGATGCCGAGCCCCAGCGGCAGCACGCACATGCCGG
>CAZEKN010000281.1:0-3530 GCA_964512755.1 uncultured Desulfatibacillum sp.
TCAAGGCGGCCATGGTGAACTTTCTGGAAAATGCCGTCGACGCCTGTGTGGCCGACTCGAAGGAGAAGACCGAGCATCGGGTGGTGTTGAAATGCGAGAGCAACCCGGACGCCATCGGGATGTCGGTCGAGGACAACGGGTTGGGGATGACCTCCGAGCAGCTCAAGCGATTGTTCACGGTGTTTTATTCCACCAAGGGCATCAGGGGGACCGGGCTGGGCCTTTTCATCGCGGACCAGATCATCCGCCAGCACGGGGGCGACATCGTGGTGGAGTCGAGCCTTGGCCAGGGCTCCCGCTTCTGCGTCCGCCTGCCACGCAGCCCTGCGCCGCGGGTTTCTCGCAAAGAAAACGTCCATGGCCAAGACCATTCTGATCGTCGAGGGCAATAAGCGCCGGCAGAGACGACTCGGGCGTCTGGCGTCCGCGCGAGGCTACACGGTCCTTTATGCCGCCAGCAGCGCGGAGGCATTGAGTCTCATCGCCACCGGCAGGCCCCAGGTGGTGCTGGCGGGCGGGCGCCTGCCGGATCAGGATGTCGACGCGCTGGTGCGCGGGATCAAACGCCGCTTCCGGGACGTGGAGATCGTGGTGGTGGCCGACGAGCCCTGGCTGATCGAGGATCTCAAACATCTGGCCGCCGGTTTCCTTCAAAAACCCATCCGCCCGGCCCTGCTGGAGGCGGTGCTGGACCGCGCGATTGAGCGTTCCGGCCTGCGCCGGCGGCTCCGGCAGCAGCCGGCTGAGATCACCCGTACGATCGAGCAACAGGTCACCCAGCGGCTGGAAACCGAGCGGTTTCTCACCGTCAAGCAGATCGTCGACAAATTGTCCACCTTCATCGGCCAGATCGCCCGGGACGTGGAGGGCGGCGTCCGTTATTTCAACGAGATCCCCTATTTTGTCGCCATTCACGACCGTCACGGCCGGATGCTGGCCGCCAACCGATCCTACCGGATGCTTCTCGGGGGACGGGCCGGCGACGCCAGCTGCCTGGTCTATGAAGGCCGATCGGGCGGGTCGAGTGAATGCCCCACCGGCCGCACCCTGCTCACCGGCAATGCGCAGGAATCCATCGAGATCGTCCGGTACCGCAGCGGGTTGCACGTGCCGGTGATCGTCCACACGGCACCGATCTACAACAACGACGGCGAAGTGGAACTGGTGCTCGAGGTTTCCGCCGGTTCCCAGGACGTCAAGCAGCTCCGGGATGAGCTGCAGAACACGCAGCAGCGCTACCAGCTGCTGTTCGACGCCGTTCCCTGTTACGTGGTGGGGTTGAACCCCGACCTGCGGGTGACAACGGCCAACCGGCTTTTTACGAACGAATTCGGAGAGAGAATCGGAGTATCCTTTCGGGAGATTTTTCGGATCGATGACGACGTCTTCGCCGAGTCCCCGATCCAAAAGACGCTAACGGAAGGCAAGCCCTTCAACGGGGAGGTGACGCTGACCGGTCCGAACGGACGGATCTACCACATGCTGGTCTGGACCTCGCCCATGGCCACCGCGGCCGGAAAACTCTTGCAGGTGCTGGTGATTTTTCTGGATATCACCCAGATCCGCGAACTGCAGAGCAACCTGGCGTCCCTGGGTCTCATGATCGGCTCCATTTCCCACAGCATCAAGGGGGTCCTGACCGGTCTGGACGCGGGGCTCTATCTGCTGAATAAGGGGCTTTTCAAGCGCGACGACGGCCAGGTTCAAAGCGGCCTGGAGATCGTCCGCAACATGGCCGAGCGCATCCGCAAGATGGTCATGGACATCCTCTTCTGCGCCAAGGAGCGGGAGCTGCAGCGCGAGCGCGTCGACATCCGGGCCTTTGTCGAGGATGTGGTGCGAAGCGTGCAGCCTCTGTTCCACAGCAAAAACGTGGAGCTGGTGTGCGAGCTTGAGGGCGATCTGGGATTTTTCGAGGTGGATCCGGGCATGCTGCGATCGGCGCTCATCAACCTGCTGGAGAATGCGGCGGAGGCCTGCGCGGCCGAAGGCTCCGCCAAGACCTACCGTACGGTTTTCAGCACGGAAGCCAACGCCGAGGTGGTGGGCTTCCTGGTGGAAGACAACGGCATCGGCATGACCCCCGAGCAGCTCAAGAACCTGTTTACCGTTTTTTTTTCGACCAAGGGAAGCAAGGGGACCGGACTGGGACTTTTCATTACCGACAAGATCATTCGCCAGCACGGAGGCACCATCACGGTCGATTCGGCCGTCGGGCGCGGGGCTCGCTTCGGAATCATGATCCCTCGCCGCGCTGCGATGCCCGAGGGTTCCGGGAAGAGGACGGAGAAGGCAGAGAGCAGAGAGCATAGGGCATAGGGTTAGCGGCAAAGAAAGACAGGTTTTTTTGTGTTGTACTCTATGCTCCATGCTCTATGCCCTCTGCCATATAGATTGAAAATGGCCACCCCGCATCCAGTATCCCGCATCCCGCATCCGGCCGAAGATGGCCGGCCGCGCGTCATCGTGATCTGCGGGCCGACAGCCGCCGGGAAGACCGCCGCCGGGATCGAGGTGGCTCGCGCCGTCAATGGCGAGATCGTCGGCGCGGATTCCATGCAGGTGTACCGGTACATGGATATCGGAACGGCCAAGCCGACGGCGATGGAACAGGCCGCGGTCCGGCATCATCTGATCGATGTCGTCGATCCGGATGAGCCGTTCGACGCTGCGGCCTATCTGACTCTGGGCCGTCAGGCCCTGACGGAACTGTTTCGCCGCGGCAAAACCCCGGTCGTGGTCGGCGGCACCGGGCTTTACATCAAGGCACTGCTCTACGGGCTCTTCTGTTCGGATGCGCGCGACCCGGCGGTGCGGGCGCGGCTGCGTGCAGAGGCGGAGGCCCAGGGCGCCGCCGCCCTGCACAACCGGCTGGCGCAATGCGATCCACAGACCGCCGGGCGGCTGCACCCGAACGACGCGGTCCGTATCCAGCGGGCGCTGGAAGTTTTTGAAGTGACCGGCCGGCCCATTTCCGCGCTGCAGCGCGAGCACCGGTTCGGGGACACGCCGTTCCATGCGCTGAAGATGGGTCTATCCCTTGATCGCGAGACGCTTTACCGGCGCATCGACCGTCGCGTCGAGGCCATGATTGCGACCGGGCTGGAAGAGGAGGTGCACACGCTCTTAGCCCGAGGCTATGGCCCGCATCTTAAACCCATGCAGTCCATCGGCTACAGCCACATGCTGGCGTTCATCGCCGGTGCGGTCAGCCGGGCGGATTGCATCCGCACCCTCCAGCGTGACACCCGCCGCTTCGCCAAGCGCCAGCTGACCTGGTTTCGGGCGGATCCCGATATCCGCTGGATGCCCCCGGATCGAATGACGGATTTAATCCGGAAGTCAAAGCAGTTTTTAGACCTCACCTGACGCCTTCGCCGCACTTGCCTTTTTCGTTTTGTCCTTTGTGGGAGTGGCTTCCAGCCACGATATCATCGCGGCAAGATGCCGCTCCCACCCCAGAAAAACCTTTAGCCTGAATGGACAGTGTTGGCGCATTTGGCATTCTGGCAAAAAGGCTGACACCGGCG
>CAZEKN010000282.1:0-1365 GCA_964512755.1 uncultured Desulfatibacillum sp.
CCACGGTGGCGTCGTAGTCCAAAAATACCTCCGCCAGCGTGGACAGCACCGGTGCAAGCCCGAGCAGCAGCTTGCCGGAAATGCCCGCATCCGCCACGATCTCCCGCGCACGGTGGACCGGCAGGCGCGAGGCCACCGAGAAATGCTCCCGCCGCACTTTCGCCGGTTCGCGCTGCGCCAGTTCCTCGATGTCGATCCCGCCGGCCGCGGAGAAAATCGCCACCGGCGCCTTGGCGACCGTGTCGTAGGTGACGCCCAGGAAGAACTCCTGCTTCACGGCTTTCTTTTCTTCCATGTAGACGGACTTCGCAAGGTACCCGCGCAGCTTGCTCTGCAGCAGAAGGGCGACCTTCTGCCTGGCCTCTTCGGCATTCTCGGCGGCGAGGATGCCGCCGGCCTTGCCCCGTCCGCCGATGGGGATCTGGGCCTTGAGCATGACCGGCCCGTCAATCGCCAGGGGCTCGCCGGTGCCGACCCGCCTCCCCGCCGGCAGGGCGATCCGGTACTTCTCCAATATCCGCTTGGACTCGTGCTCGAGCAGTCTCATTGCATTCTCCTCGCTTATCGGTTGAAAAACGTCGAAACATCGGAACGTCGATCCAGCGACAGGGCGCGTTCGCAGAGCGTGTCCGCCCACTCGTCGGCGATCAGCCCCCGGGTGAGCGACTTGAACTTCGCGACCACTTCGGCTTCGCTCAGCGGGTTTTCGGGATCGCCCTTGGGGTAGGTCACGGAGCCGGTCAGGCGCTCGCCGTTCTGCTTGACAATTTCGACGCGTGCCGGCCATTTGCGCGGGTACATGGCCGTCAGCTCGGGTTCGGATCGAAGCTCGATCTTCTGCATCATTCGAACGACCCTGGGGTCGCGGATTCGTTCGGATGAAAAATCCGCCAGTTCGGCATGCCCGAACATGAGCGCCGAAGCGATGCAGAACGGCAGGTTGAATTTGGCCAGATAGGGGTTCGCCGGTTCGACACCGGCCAGCAGGTCCAAGGCGCCCTGGTAGACGGAGACCGTAACCGTTTCAACGCCGTCCGCATCGAAGGCCGCACCGCCCGTGGCCTTCAACGTGGCGTCGATGGCGGAATGCGTGTGGCCGCAGGAGGCATGGTATTTGAGCGAATTGCGCTCGAAGAAAAACGTCTTCCCCAAATCGGCCAGGCATTTTGCCGGGTCAACCTCGCCGGAGGTGGCCTTGAAGAATCCCTTTTCACCCTCCAGGATTTTGCGGGCGCCGGTAAATCCCTTCTGGGCCAGCAGGGCGGAAAGCAGCCCGTTGAGAGCGGCCTTGGCCGGATGCAGCTGCTTGCTCATGGCATTGTTCGTCAAGAACTCCCACAGGCCGCCGGCCTGGGTTCCGGCCGA
>CAZEKN010000282.1:1465-3519 GCA_964512755.1 uncultured Desulfatibacillum sp.
TTGCCGTACGATTGATTGGCGATGATCGTGGACTCCGGACGGCCTCCCAAATCACGGATGACCTCCAGAATGATCCGGACGGGTTCTCCGGACTGGCCGGCGATCGCCGAGCCGAGCCAATCCAGGAAATAGATTTTCAATTTTTCGATCTGTGATTCGGAAAGATCGTTAAATGAGAGCCGGGACAGGAAAACGCCGAGTTGGCTCGAAAGAGTCGGTTCGCTCATCACCAGGCCTCCTTGCGGTCGATCGCGGGTGGGGGGAGCGGCGGACCCGGCCTTCGGATTCCGATGCCGTCCGCCGACGGCCGTGTGCCATCCTGCTGCACGATTGTCGACAATATTGAATCGGCAATCATCTGTCAAGCGGAATTCGTCGGACCGCATTCGGTCTTGACTATGCCGTCGCTTTTAGAGAAATATACGGCTGGATGCCGCGGCCCGGTGACGCGGTTTTCGAAATTGGAGGGAACGGCAGGATCCGGCAAGATTGACCGGATGGTCCGGATCGTCTCAGTCTCCAGGGGCTTGGCCGGCATCCTGAAAATCCTGTTCACCCAGTCTAAAAAAATGCACCCGCGACGCACACGCTTTCGGTGAGAAGAACGAACCATCACGAAGAGGGGCCGCCCCCGGAGACGACGACACGGAACCCCCCAGCGCTGTCCGGGGTGATCCTCCCGGTCACGCTCACCCTGGCGGTGCAGGCGGCGGTTTCCATGAGTGCGGTCGCCATACCGGTGCTGATGCCGGTGGCAGCCGGAGAACTGGGTGTTCCACCGAGTTATGTGGGCATCTTCATGTCCCTGTTGTACCTGGGGGCGACGGTTTCCGCACCGGTCAGCGGGTATTTTATCGATCGCTTCGGGCCGATCGGCGTCAGTCAAATCTGTCTGATCCTGACGGCGCTCGGCTTGGGAGCCGTTTCGATACCATCTGTTCCCATGGTGGTCGTCGGGACACTGCTCATGGGGCTCGGCTACGGACCCGTGACGCCGGCCAGCTCGCATTTGCTGGTCCGGACGACGCCGGCATCCATGATGTCCGTCGTCTTTTCGGTCAAACAAACCGGGGTTCCTCTGGGGGGCGCCCTGGCCGGTGCGGTGGTCCCTCAGCTGGTTGGTTATTTCGGCTGGAAACTGTCCGCCGTTTGGGTGGGGGCCGCGAGCCTTCTGCTGTGTGCCGGCCTGCATCCGTTTCGACAGCAGTTCGATCGGGAGCGCTCCCATCGTTCGCGGCTGTCCTGGCGAAACGTCATCCGGGCCATCCAGATGACGATGTCCCGGCCCGAGTTGCGTCAAATCGTCATCGCCTCCTTTTTCTTCTCCACGATGCAATTGTGTCTCATTTCGTTTATCGTGACTTACCTGATCGAGGATATCGGCATGACGCTGGTCGAGGCCGGGATGATTCTTGCGGCGGCCCAGGTCAGCGGGGTTGTCGGCCGGGTTGTATGGGGCGCGCTGGCCGACCGGTACGTGAAACCCCGCCTCATGCTGGGACTGTTAGGCCTCGCCATGGCCGCCGGTGCGCTGGCGGCGGCCGGCTTCTCGCCCCAATGGCCATATGCGGCCATCCTGATCGCTAGCGCGGTGTTCGGGGCCGCGGCCATCGGGTGGAACGGAGTCTATCTCGCCGAGGTCGCGCGGGTGGCAACGGCGGAGCATGCCGGAATGGCCACCGGCGGCTCGCTTTTCTTCACGTTTTGCGGAATCCTGCTCGGGTTGCCGGCCTTTTCGCTGATCATCGACTCAACGGGCAGCTATGCCATCGGATTCGGCATCACGGCCATGGCCACCCTGGCCTGCGGGGCGGTTTTGATCATTTCGCGGACGTCACACTGAATCGAACCGCAAGAGGTTATTTGGGTCGGACAGCTTCCCACCCCCTGGCAAGCGTGCTATGTTTAAGAGAGAGAGGTTGCGAAATGCTTTGGATCACTCGTTCCCATGTTCACGTCGACCGGGTTGCCTGCCCCTGGCTGATTACCCGGTTCATCGATTCGGACGCCCAGTTTCTGTTCGTGCCCAAGAGCGAAGTCATGGCCGTGGCCGA
>CAZEKN010000283.1:0-3505 GCA_964512755.1 uncultured Desulfatibacillum sp.
TCAAAGGTTGGATGAAAACATTTTGCAGCGTAGGTTTAGCCACCGCACTCTTCAAAGTGTGGTGGTTTTTTTTCAGCATCGTCGTAATCCGCCCTTGAAAAAATTTAAGAAAGGAGGAGGAAAGCGATGATGCAAGGCAAAGTCAAATGGTTCAACGAGCGCAAAGGCTTCGGCTTCATTGAAGCCGAAAACGGAACCGATGTGTTCGTCCACTTCAGCGCGATCCAGGGAAGCGGGTTCAAAACGTTGCTGGATGGCCAGTCTGTCAGCTTCGACGTGCAGAATGGGCCGAAAGGCCTTTCCGCCGTCAATGTCCAGGCTGTTTAACGCTGCCGTCTGAAAGGCGCCCCCTGCGACTGTAGCAGGGGGCGCTCACTCCTCTCACCAGGCATGCGGATGCTTGCGTGCCTTTATCGCCAGCCGGCGCACTCTCCCATACGGGCCATGCGCAGCGTATCACCCACCACGACATGAAAGGATCAGGCCATGAACAAGAGGCTTTACATCGGGAACCTCTCCAGCGAAGTGACCGAGCAGGATTTGACCCACAATTTTTCTTCGGTCGGAAACGTGGTTTCAGCCGTGATTATAAAGGACAGGTACTCCAACCAGAGCAAGGGCTTCGGATTTGTGGAGATGGAGACCGAGGATGCTGCGCGCCAGGCCATTGAGCGGTTCAACGGTGGAGAACTTCAGGGCAAGACCATCACGGTGAGCGAAGCAAGGGAGCCCCGCAAGGATCGCGACGGCGGATCCGGCAGAGGCGGGTTTTCGCGCGGCCCCGGCGGCGGCCGGGGGGGCGGCGGCGGTTTTGGCCGGGGCGGACGCTCCGGATCCGGGTCTTCGTACGGCCCCGGGCGGGGCGGCGGCCGGTATTAGGGATTCGGTTGCCGTCTAACCGGATCAACCAGATTGGATCTCTACCTGGCCACTTTTAATATCACGAACACCAGCAATACGATAACCAGTACCAGGATCACAAAACCCAGCACACCGCCGGCGGGAAGTTCATCCAATCGGCTTGCGATCTGGTCTATTTCGGCATCCGTAAGGCTGGCCACGCGGGCTTCAGCCTCCAGGGGATCGATTCCCTGTGCGCGCAGGGCCGCCTGAACGTCTCCTCGCGCCAGATATTGATGCAACCGGGCGCGGGCGTCGCTGCCGCGGACTGAATCCGCGGCGGCTTCGGTATCGACCAGCGCGGCAAGAGCGGCGTGAATTGGAATGGCAATCAGCAGCGCCAGTGCGATCATCAGGATAAAAACCGGCCGGCCTTTTTTGCGTAGACCGATCATATAGAAATCCTCCTTTCGGTAATCCCACACTATTTTCTTAGCAATCGGCTGATGTCGGGGGCCTGGAGGTTGCAATCCAGGACCCGCCACTCCCCGTTGTCGTTTTGAACTCCCTTGATCCTGCCGGTCTTGAGCCACTCGGCCACCCCCATTTCGGTCAGGTAGGTCATCGCGGCGAATTCGGAAATCGTGTACGTTTTTTCTTCGGAGCGGGCTTCCGGCTCGGGAGCGACAGCGGCCTGAACCGGCTCTGGTTCCGGCGAAACGGGAACCTCCGTGACCGGAGGCTGGGACGGCGGCGCGGCCTTGGCCTTCGGCGCCGGTCGGATGCGGCCCGGTTTTGCAGCAGGTGCCTTGCGTTTGGCACCCTCGGCCGGTCCTTTGAGCGCCCGGACATCCTCGGAATTGAGCTGGCTTTGCGGGATCATCCATTTCCCGCCCGTTTTCTTTGCTTTCAGCTTTCCATCACGGATGAGCTTGGAAATGCCGGCAGCCGGAACGCCGGCAGCCTTGGCGAATTCACTGGTGGTCATCGAGGTGGTTTGGGTGGCCATGGTTCATCCTTTCGTGGCTCGTTTGAGGTGATCGCATGCGCCCTTCGGCCCAATGGACATAGCAACATTTTATAATGGATATCGCCTGGATAGTAAACCGTTTCTACCGTGAAAGGGCCTGTGCGATGTCCGACAGGATGTCTTCAGCGTCCTCGATTCCGACCGAAAGCCGCAACAATCCCTCGCTGATGCCAAGCTGAGTGCGCTCGGCGGGCGTCAGCTTGACGTGGGAGGTTGCGGCCGGCGCGCAGATGATGGTTTCCACCCCTCCCAGGCTCAGAGCCGGTGTGACAAGTTTCAAGCGGCGCAGAAAGCGCTCGCAGGTCACGTGGCGCTCATCCACTTCGAAAGAGAGCATGCCTCCGAAGCCCCACATCTGGCGGCGCGCGACGGCATAGGCCGGATGGCTTTCGAGTCCGGGATAGTTGACCCGGCGCACGGCCGGGTGGCGTGCCAGAAACTCCGCGATCGCCATGGCATTCGCATTTTGGCGCTCCACGCGCACCGCCAGGGTTTTAAGGCTGCGCTCGAGCAGATAGCAGGTCAGTGCGTTGAGGCTGCCGCCGAGATTGACCGCAGCGCTCTTGATCCGGCCGATGTCCTTTGTACGGCCGAGCGCTGCGCCGCAGCACAGGTCGCTGTGGCCGCCGAGATATTTGGTGCCGCTGTGGATCACGACATCCATGCCGAAGCCGAGCGGGTTCTGATTGATGGGGCTGGCAAAGGTATTGTCGATTGCGGTTACGATTCCCCGGCGGCGGCAGATATCGGCGGCCGCCTGGATGTCGGTGATCATCAGCAGCGGGTTCGACGGCGTTTCAATGTAAATCAGGCGGGTGTTAGGCTGGACGGCGGCTTCGATCTCATGGGCCGAATTTCCCGTGAAGCTGAACTCGATCCCGAAACGCTTGAAATCAGCGGTTACGAAATGGTGAGTCCCGCCATAGATGTCTCTCTGGATGACGGCGTGATCTCCGCTGCTCAAGAATGCCATCATCACCGCACTGACGGCCGCCATCCCCGAGCTGAACAGAATCCCGTCTTCAGCTCCCTCCAAATCGCAAAGCTTTGCGACCACGCTCTTTTGATTCGGCGTATTGTAGTACCGGGGATAGATGTTCTCGGACGTGTCCAGATAACGGAAGGCGGACGAAGGATAGACCGGCGTATTCAACCCACCGGTAGCCGGGTCGATACGGGTGCCACTGTGGACGCATTGGGTGTTCTTTTGCATGGCGATGAGCCCTTTGTAATTTTTAAATGTTCAAATAATCGAAAAGCCGCCAATTGGCAATTGCCTTCTCCACCCGTGGCGGCATCGCGGGCGTAAGGTGCATTAGGGTGCAAAGGATGTTGCCGCGTCAACCGGCCTTGAAGGCGGCCGCGGCTGCTGCGCCGCAGCTTTCGGCAGAACGCTGTCAACTTGGGTTGCAGGGTTCCGAGTCCTCATAAATATTCCATGCTCTTAATGAGCGACGGCACCTTCCTGCCGTCTGTCCTGACTGGCACGCCGGTTGCTCTTCTTTGCGGTCACAGCCATTCCGGGCTTGAACCTGCGAAACCGGCAACCGCAACCCCATTTACTGACGGCGCGCAGGAATGGCCGGATCTCATCTCCGGCGGAGGCGCACCCTCCCGGCCGCAGGTTCAGGGCAG
>CAZEKN010000284.1:0-3487 GCA_964512755.1 uncultured Desulfatibacillum sp.
GAGTGGTTGCTGCAGGGCCTGTGGCTGACGATCCAGCTGGGGGCCCTGGCGTGGGTCATCGCTCTCTCCCTGGGCATCCTCTTCGGCACGCTCCGTTCGGTCCGGTTCTGGCCCCTGCGGATTCTAGGTGCGCTATACGTCGAGATCTTCCGCAACATCCCTTTCCTGGTCCAGTTGTTTTTCTGGTTCTACGCCGGCCCCATGCTGCTGGGAAAGACCCTGCAGTTCAAGATCAACCAGATTTCCGGGCTCAATTACTACATCGCCATTTTCGGGTTGGGGCTCTACACCGCTTCGCGCGTGGCCGAGCATGTCCGTGCCGGTTTCGCCTCCATCGGGCACGGGCAGTTCGACGCGGTCCTGTCCACGGGCATGACTCGCCTGCAGATGTACTGGTACGTCATGATCCCGCATGCCCTGCGGCTGATCATCCCGCCGCTCACCACCGAATTCCTGACCATCTTCAAGAACTCCGCGGTGGCCATGACCATCGGCGTGGCCGAGACCACCTTTATGAGCTACAAGATCGACGAGCAGACCTTTCATGGTCTTGAGGCCACCACCGGCGCCATGGCCATCTACCTGGTGCTGGGGATGACCGTGGTCAAGCTGATGGATCTGATTGAAACCCGGTTCCGGATTCCCGGGTTGATGAGCCGGTAGCCATGGACGCCGTTCTGAAAAACCTGCCTTACCTGCTCGGCGGGTTTCTCACCAATCTGCAACTGGCGGCGTTTGCGCTGGGGGGGGGGATTTCCCTGGGGGCACTGGTGGGCCTCGGCCGGATTTCAAAGAGACCCTGGGTGTACTACCCCGTCACCCTGTACGTGAATTTTCTGCGCAACATTCCTCTGATCCTGGTCATCTTCTGGTTCTTCTTCGTGATGCCCATTCTGGTTGGAAAAACCATGGACCCATTTGTATCCGCTGCGGTTTCCTTCGTCGTTTTTGAGGCGACTTATTTCGGGGAAATATTCCGCGCCGGGTTTCAATCGATCAGCAAGGACCTGGTGAGCGCGGCTTATTCCACCGGGCTCACCTACCGCCAGACGGCGGCCTACATCCTGGTGCCCATCGCGGTCAAGCGCATGCTGCCCAGCCTGATTACGCAGAGCATCATCACCTTCCAGGACACGAGCTTGGCATACGTTATCGGGCTTCAGGAAATGGTCCGCCGCACCACGATTGTAGACAGCCTGGAGGTGCGCTCCGTACAACTTTACACCTTCGTGGCGATTCTCTTTTTCGTCATCTGTTTCGTCGGCTCGCGCATCAGTCTGCACTACGAGGAGAAGAGCCGAAAGGCCAAGGTCTTGTGATGCCATGATCGAGATCAAAAATGTCAGCAAGTGGTTCGGCGAGTTCCAGGTTCTGGCCGATGTCAACGAGGTGGTCCAGCGGGGACAGAAGGTCGTCATCTGCGGCCCGAGCGGCTCCGGCAAAAGCACACTCCTGCGCTGCATCAACGGACTGGAACCCTATCAAAAGGGGGAGATCATCGTCGACGGCGTCTCGCTCAGCGACCCCAAGACCAATTTATACAAACTACGGGAAAAGCTCGGCATGGTCTTCCAGCGCTTTGAGCTCTACCCGCACATGACGGTCCTGCGTAACATCACGTTGGCGCCCATGAAGGTCCGGAAAAAATCCCGGCAGGAGGCCGAGAAAAAGGCCATGGAACTGCTCGATCGCGTGGGGATTCCGGACAAAGCCGGCGCTTACCCCGCCAATCTTTCGGGAGGCCAGCAGCAGCGGGTGGCCATTGCACGGGCACTCGCCATGGAACCGGCCTGCATGATGTTCGACGAGCCCACGTCGGCTCTGGATCCGGAGATGATCCAGGAGGTTCTGGAGGTCATGATCGGCCTGGCCAAGGAGGGCATGACCATGCTGGTGGTGACCCACGAGATGGGCTTCGCACGGGAAGTCGCCGACGAGATCATCTTTATGGACGCCGGACGGATCATCGAACGCGGCCGGGGCGACGAGTTTTTCAAGAACCCGAAGAGCCAGCGGACGAAAGATTTCCTGGGGCAGATACTGAAATGACGGAAAAGACCATCGGCATATTGGGCGGCATGGGACCGGAGGCCACCCTGGATCTTTTCGGCAAGATCATCGCCAATACCCCGGCCCTTAGGGACCAGGACCACCTGCGCGTGGTGATCGATTCCAACCCCCGGGTGCCGGACCGCACGGCCGCCATCTTGGCGGGAGGCGAGTCGCCGGTGCCGGCGATGCAGTCGGGCATCGCGGCTCTCAAGCGGGCCGGCGCGGGCTTCGTGGCCATCCCCTGCGTGTCGGCGCATTTCTTTCTGGATGAACTGCAGCGCGAAGCCGGGCTGCCCATCCTGTCCATGTTCGATGTCACGGCCGAGCACATCCGCCAGCACCACGCGCACATCCGCACGGTCGGCATGCTGGCCACCACCGGAACCATAAAAGGCGGGCGGTTCCGCGCCAAGCTGGAGCAATCGGGAGTCGCCATCCTGACACCGGAGGAGCCGGACCAGGAACGCGTCATGGCGGCCATCTACGCGATCAAGGGAGCGGCGGGCGTCCGGGACCGGGAGGCGATCGGGACCGAGATCCGGGCTGTCGCCGACCGGCTGATCCGGCGCGGCGCTCAGGCGGTGGTGGCCGGGTGCACCGAGATTCCATTGGTGCTGCGGCCGGGCGACCTCGATGTCCCCGAGTTCGATACCCTGCTGCTGCTGGCAAGGGCGGCTATCGTCGCTGCCGGCCGCACCCCGGTTTAAAGCCTCGTCCAAGTCCCAAGGGCTGCGTTGCGTATTTGTTCTTTGTGGGAGTGGCTTCCAGCCACGATAAAATCGCGGCAAGATGCCGCTCCCACAAGAAAAAGAGATCAACTTCCTGAGAAGGAGAACTGACATGAACCTAGCACGCTTTCCACGACGGCGGTATGCCGACGGGCCGACGCCGCTTCAGCCTTTGACACGGCTTTCCGAGGTGCTGGGCGGACCGAACCTCTTCATCAAACGCGACGACCAGCTCGGGTTCGCCGCCGCCGGCAACAAGGTCCGCAAGCTGGAGTTCGTGATGGCGGACGCCCTTGAAAAAGGAGCTGATTTTATCATTACCTGCGGGGCGGTTCAGTCCAACCACTGCCGCCTGACCCTGGCCGCCGCGGTCCGCGAAGGGCTCCGGTGCGGCCTGGTGATCGAGGAACGCGTGCCGGGCAGCTACAAGCCCCAGGCCAGCGGCAACAATTTTCTCTACCATCTCATGGGCGTGGACCGGATTCAGGTGGTCCCTGGGGGATCCGACATGATGGGGGCCATGGGCGCCATGGCGGATGAGGTCCGGTCACAGGGCGGCCGCCCCTACTTGATTCCCGGCGGGGCGTCGAACCCCCTGGGTGCGCTGGGGTATGCGGCCTGCGCCCAGGAGATCCTCGCCCAGGCCTTCGACATGGGGCTGCGGATCGACCGGGTGGTGTGCGCCAGCGGCAGCGCCGGAACCCACG
>CAZEKN010000285.1:0-3475 GCA_964512755.1 uncultured Desulfatibacillum sp.
TTTTTCTAACGAACCCCTCATCTTTCGCTAATCTGCGGCCGCCAGAGTGCCCTCCATGGAAACAGGCGAGGGTTCATGGCGCTAGCATACCAAAAGAACCACCTTGAGCCGGCCGAGGCCGCATCGGCGCCGCAGATCCATCCGTCGGCCGTCGTCCAGGACTCCGTCATCGGCACCTATACCGACATCGGGGCCAATTGGACGGTGATCGAATCGCGGCTCGGCGACTACAGCTACCTGGCCGGTTCGGACGGGACCGTCATCTACACCGAAATCGGCAAATTTTGTTCGATCGCATCGCATGCCGTCATAAACCCCGGCGACCATCCCATGGAACGCGTCACGCAGCACCACTGCACCTACCGCCGCCGGCGCTATGGTTTCGCGGCCTGCGACGACGAAGCGGTCTTCGAATGGCGTCGCCGGCAACGTTGCCGCCTCGGCCACGACGTGTGGATCGGCGCCGGGGCCAAGGTCATGGCCGGGGTCGAAATCGGAACCGGAGCCGTGGTAGCCGCTGGAGCGGTGGTCACCCGGGACGTCGCGCCCTACCAGGTGGTGGCCGGGGTCCCGGCCCGACCGCTGCGCATGCGCTTTGCTCCCGAGATCATCGAGCGGCTGACGGCCATCGCCTGGTGGAACTGGGATCGACGCACCCTGGAGCAGCGGTTCGAGGATTTTTCGAATCTGGAGAGGTTTCTGGCCATCTATGGATAAACGCGAAACACTCGCGAGTGCTGGCCGCAGGAATTCAGCGGTATCGGGGCTCGGGCGGAGCGCGGGACTGAACGCACGCCTACTTGCGGCCATGCCCGCAGCCGGCTCCGATGAACTGGCGGCCATGCTGGATCGTGTCTGGCCCATGGCCGAGTTCCGCGTGCAGCAGGCGCCGCGGGCCGGACTGGTCATGGTCACCGTACTCGACCCGTTCGGCACGCCCTTTCATCTCGGCGAAGTCCTGGTCAGCGAGGCCGAAGTGGATCTGGATGGCTGCACCGGCTACGGTGTGGTCTGCGGCGATCAACCCGAACAGGCGTTATTGCTGGCGGCCGTCGCGGCGGCCGAACGCAGCGGGCGGACCGACGTTCTGGCTGCCATCGGCGCGCTGCTTGACCCGCTCGAAGTCAAAAGCGCCGCCCAAAAGGCGCTTTCCTCCAAACTGGCCGCCGCCACCGCCGTCCGTTTCGGGTCGATGAAAAAAGAATGCGTGGATTTCGGCTCTCTGGGCGGATGAGGGAAGCATATTCCATGGATCCCAACGGATACCGCCACCAGAAAAACTATCGCAGCCTGCTTCAGGCGCTGAGCCGGCCCGGGCGGATCGCACGCCTGGACGGCCTGGACGGAATGCCCCCGTTTGCGGCGGTCGCGGCTCTCGCGGAGTGCCTGCTCGATTCCGCAGTCGGTTTCTGCGTGACCGGCGGCGGACGGGCCCAGGCTCTTCAAACGGCCATTGCCGGTGCCACCGGCGCCCGCCCGGAACACCCGGAGGCCGCCGATTTCGTCTTTTTTTCAGAGGGCGGCAGCCGGGGCGGCGCCCGCCTGGCCAAACGCGGCGCCCCCGAGTCTCCCGAGGATGGGGCG
The DNA here is from genome assembly GCA_964512755.1 of uncultured Desulfatibacillum sp. Taxonomy (GTDB): domain Bacteria; phylum Desulfobacterota; class Desulfobacteria; order Desulfobacterales; family SpSt-501; genus SpSt-501. The sequence goes on from CAZEKN010000285.1 coordinate 1,585, forward strand.
ACCCTCGTGTATTGTCTGGAATCGCAGCCGGCGGTTGTCTGCGACCGGCTCCGCGTGCGCCTGACCGGTCCCGGCATCCCGGGGCAGGATGGGATCGTGCCCGAGATGGACGGGATTCCAATCGAGGAATTCCAGGCGTTGATGGCCGTCAATGCCGACTACCCCCTCGGGGTCGACGCGTTTTTTGTCCGGTCGAGCGGCGAGGTGATGGGCCTGCCGCGGTCGACCCGCATCCTGGTGAGGTGAGGCGATGGGCTATGTGGCTGTCAGAGGCGGGGCCGCCGCCATCGAAAGCGCCGAGAGATTCTCCCTGGTGCGGCGCGCCGGCGGCCGCTCTGCGCTGCTCGAACCGGAACAGATCCGGGAACAGCTTCATTTCGCCGTGGACCGCGTGATGGGCGAGGGCTCCCTCTACGCCCCGGACCTGGCCGCGCTGGCGTTCAAACAGGCGGCCGGCGACACCTTCGAGGCGGCCTTCATCCTGCGCTCCTACCGCACCACCCTGCCGCGAATAGGATATTCCGAGCCGGTCGCTACCGAGAACATGCGGGTGATCCGGCGGATTTCAGCCGCCTTCAAGGACATCCCCGGCGGGCAGATTCTCGGGCCGACTCCGGACTACACCCTGCGGCTGCTGGACTTCGAGCTGCAGGACGAATCCGCGGCCCTAACCCGGCAGCGGATCCGGCAGCTGCTGAATGACATGGAACGGCTGCAGCCGCTGCCCGAGCGGTTTCCAAAAGTGGTCGAGATGCTGCGGCGGGAAGGGCTGCTGGTGCAGCGGCCGGTGTCCGGAGAGGATCCCGGTCTGGCGGACATCACCCGCCAGGCGCTGGCTTTCCCGGCTCCGCGCAGCGCTCAGCTCCAGACCCTGGCGCGCGGGGAAACCGGCGGCATGCTCGCGCTGGCCTATTCCAACATGCGCGGCTACGGGTCGGTCCATCCGGTCATCGGAGAGCTGCGGGTGGGCTTCCTGCCGGTGCCGTTCAGGAATCCGCGCACCGGGTCGGTGGAATGCCTCGGCGAGGTGCAGGTGACCGAGGCCGAGGTCATCGCCCGCCTCAGCGCCGGCGAGGGACCGGCCCGCTTCAGCCTGGGTTATGGGCTGTGCTTCGGCCACAACGAGACCAAGGCCATCGCCATGGCGGTCCTGGATCGGGCCATGTCCGGCGGCGAGCCTGCGGCGCCTTCCGAAGACCAGGAGTTCGTGCTGACGCACGTGGACGGCATCGAATCCATGGGTTTCTGCAACCACTACAAGCTGCCTCATTACGTCACGTTTCAATCCGAGCTGGACCGCCTGCGCCGCATCCAGGCGGTGCCGGACCGGCCGGAGGACGAACGGCCATGACCCGCAGCCTGCCATCTCGGACCAACGCACCGCTGGAGGACTGGCGCGACCGGCTGCCGCCGGCCGGAGGGCGTTATTCCTACGCGTTTCTGGATGAAGGCGCCAAGCGTGAAATCCGGCGCCGGATGCTCAAGGCGGTGGCCATCCCGGGCTGCCAGGTGCCCTTCGGCTCGCGCGAGATGCCGATCGCCCGAGGCTGGGGAACCGGCGGGCTGCAGCTCACCCTGGCGCTGATCGGACCGGAGGACGTGCTCAAGGTCATCGACCAGGGCGCGGACGACAGCGTCAACGCGGTCAACATCAAGAAATTCGTGACTCGCGTCACCGGCGTGGCCGTCACGACCGATACCGGCGCGGCCACCCTGATCCAGACGCGGCACCGGATCCCCGAAGAGCCGCTGCGGCCGCACCAGCTGCTCATCTTCCAGGTGCCGATACCGGAGCCGCTGCGCCTGGTGGAACCGTCCGAACGCGAGACCCGGCGTATGCACGCCGAGGCGGACTACAGCCGGATGTGGCTCTATCTCTACGAAGATATCG
>CAZEKN010000286.1:0-3475 GCA_964512755.1 uncultured Desulfatibacillum sp.
GTACGGCAGCAGGAAAAGGTTCTCGGGGTGGTCGGGGGACTGCGGGCTGCCGTGCCCGGCGAAATAGATGGTTACCGTGTCTTCCGCGATGGCCTGGGTGAGCCACTCGAACAGGGCCTTCTTGATGTTCGCTCCGGTGGCGTCGGCGTCGGTCAGCAGCCTCACCAGGGCGGGCGCGTACTGCCCGCCCTGCGGGGATACCAGCCAGTCGTGGAACGAGCGGGCGTCCGAAGCGGCGTATCGAAGCGGGGCGATCCTCGTATCCTTGTATTTGGAGATGCCGATCACGACCGCCCAGCGGGTCCCGGCGACGCTGATCTTCTCGGCAACGGGTTCGCCGCGTTTTTCCGTCCTTTGCTCATCGGGGGCCGTTATCGCCGCATGCTTTTGCGTAGGGATCGGGCTGCTTCCCGCATGCGTGCTCCCCTTATCGGCTCCCAGCTGATAGCTCACGAGCTCGTTCGTGATTTCACGGCCCCTTTTGGTTTTGAAATCCCCGACGTGCCATAGTTTCACGACCACCTTCGCGTCCGGCGCATACCAATAGTATTGATCCTGGTTTTTCTGGAGGCCGGTGGCTGAGAAATTTCGATGGATTTTAAATGCGCTGAAGGTTCCGGCGGGTGTGGTCACCGTTTCGATTTTTTGAACTTCATACGAATTCTGATAATGCCTGGGAACCTCATCCGCCCCCATGCCCTTGTATTCGTCCTGCCATTTTTTTCCTACAAAAAGAGGAAAATTCAAGACCCTTTCCCAAGGAGCTTCCGACTTGGCTTTTTCGGCCGGAGCCAGCAAATCGGTTTTCAAAATCCGGTAGCCCCGATCGTAGTGCCGGTGCCAGAGGGCATCGCCTTCCTTGTTTTTGACTTCCACCACGAAGCTTCCGTCCGGTTTCACCTCGATCACGCTATGAGAGCGCAGGCCCCGGTGGGTCGTCAGCACCCACTGGTCGCCGACCGCCATTTGAGGAAATTCAACCGAGGATTCTGCATGGAGGGCTGGCTGCTGCTGGGCGTGCAAAGGAAGGCCGGTCGAGAGCAGCGACCAAAAGACCAGGAAGACGCTGGCGGCTTTATGATTCCATACCGGCAAATAAGAAAGCCCCTGAAGGATCGGTTCGTCCTCGGGGGGCTTGCTTGCAGGTGACTTGCGGCTTGGGGATTTCATTCGCCCACCTCCTTCTTTGTCATCTGTTCCAACAAATGCGGAAGGTGATGCCGGGATGATGCAAAGGCGGTTGTATTTCCCTGAAGTATACCTTGGCCGGGCTCGAAAAGGCAACCTTTTAGAGCAGCCCAGCTTGGGACGGCCCGAAGCCAGGGTGGGACCGCCGCCCTATTTGTTCGAGAACTTCCCGAACTCGCGGAACATGTCCTTGCGTGTCCAGAAGAGGTTCTGGGGCTCGAAGAAGATCTGGATGCCGACGCCGGCGGTCCATTCGGTGTAGTCCGCTGAGTTGTTGATGGCGGCGAACCCGCCGGCGGCCAGGTGGGAGGTGATCTGCTTCATGCCCTGGAGCTTCAGGTTGAAGCCGATCTTGTCGTCGGTGTCGGAATCGTATTCGCCATTGGCGTCGGCGGCGGCTGCGGGAGTCAGGCCGGTGGTGTCGCCGTCGAACAACGGGTAGAAGGGGCTGCGGTCGAGCCGCTGGTGGAGCCAGCCGGCCGAGGCCTGCACGTCGAACCAGTAGTCCCGGCAGGCGGCGGTGCGATAGCGCACGAAGGGGCCGATCATCGTCATCAGATCGGGGCTGTAGTACCCGCCGTGGCCGTAGGTGTAGAAATCGCTGTTGCGGCGGAAGTGCTGGGCGGAGAAGAACAGCCCGTAGCTGAACTCGTCCCCGTCGAAAAGCAGGGTCCGGCCGACGGACGCGTCGAGGTGCACGGCCTGATTGTCCCAGACGCTGTCGCCCGTGTAGTAGTCGTAGCCGGCCGCGCCGCTCACCCACCAGCGGCTCGAGAGCGGCGAGGTCATGCCCGCCTCGATGCCGTTGCGGGTGACCCGCCCCCACTCGTCGTTGCTGTAGGGGTCCTTCTGGCCGACGTAGGAAAGGATCGAGTCCTTGACGTTGGAGCGGTGCACGTCCACGTATCCGCCCCAGGCGCCGAGCCGGGCTTCGAAGGTCGGCGTCGGGTCGACCGGTCCGTTGAGGGGCGTCGCGCCGACATGGATCTCCGCCAGCAGGCGTCCCTCCATCGCGAAGCCCACTTCGGGCTGAACCACGAAGAGGCTGTCCTCCAGGTCCTGCTTCTTGGAGGTGCCGTCGAGCAGGCGGTAATAGCGTCCGGCCTGCGGGCGGGATGAGCCGTTGCTGCCGGACAGGTGCTTGGGAGTGACGGTGGCAGACCACTGCCGGCCGAGTTCGGTCGGATAGACAAAGGTCAGGGGCAGGGCGGTTTCCTCGATGTCGCCGAATGGGCCGTCGCCCTGTTTGCTGCGATGGTAGAGGAAGGCCTCGGCGCGCGGGGAATCGGCGTTGAAATAGCAGCGCTGCGGATCGCGGTCGAGCTGGGCCGCGGTGACGGGCGCCCCGCGTTCGAAGAAGAAGCTGCCCGCCGGCGCCCGGAGCGCGGGGTCCTCGTCGTCGGCCAGCCGATCGGCCAGCCGGTAGGCCCGGTCCTCGTCGCCGTCGGCGGTGTAGAGCCCCAGCAGGCCGGCTGCGAGCGACGGGCTGGGCCGCTCGGCGAAGCCCTCTTCCATCAAAATCCTGGCCTCCGCTCGGCGGTCCTGGCGCAGGCGCGTCCAGGCGAGCAGCTCCTGGGCGTCGAGGTCTTCGGGATTCAGGGACAGCAGCTTCTCGAGATAAGCGGCGGCACCGTCCCAATCCTCGGCCGCAAAGGCCCGGGCCGCCTGCTGCCGATAGACCAGCTCTCTCAGCTTGCGGGTTTCCGCGTCCTCGGCGATCCGGCCCCGGTCGAGCGGGTCGAGGGCCGAATCGATCCGGCCGGAATTCAGGCGGGCGTATCCCAGCCCCAGGGCCGCATCCCTGTCGGCCGGGTCCTGCTGCGACAGAATGGCGAACAGCCTTTCGGCCTCCTCGAATTCGCCGCGCCGGAACCGGTGCCAGGCGAGCGCCGTCAGGGCATCGCGGTCGTCCGGAGCTGCCTTCAACACCTCCTCGGCCGCGCGGGCCTTCAGTTCGGAGTCCGGCGGCAGGGCCGCCAGGCGGCGCTTGAGAATCTGCAGCTCCAGATCATCGATGTTGCCGCTCAGCCGCGGCGCATCCCGGAGCAACCCGGGCTTCTCCCGGTGCACCAGCACCAGCGCTTCTTCATCGGCCAGCGCCGCGGCCAGTTCGCTGACGATGCCGAGGCGCAGGTCCGGCGGCAGGGGGCATTCCAGGAGCTCGCGGCGCAGGTCCGCCGCCGGCTGATGAAGGCCGGCCGCGGCGAGCCGGTTGGCGACCTCGTGAAAAATATCCGGCCGGATGCACGTCCGCCGCGCGCGGTCGTGGGCTTCGAGGAAGGCGGCC
>CAZEKN010000287.1:0-3466 GCA_964512755.1 uncultured Desulfatibacillum sp.
CCCTTTATCGCCCCCCGTCGCGGGAGATGCTGGAAGCCGAAATCAAACGCCGCCTGGGCCACGCACCGGACGAGGACCTCGAGGCCCAAATCGAAGCCCTCTGCATCTTCAAGCAAATCAACGTGCTGCGCGTGGCCGCTGCCGATGTCAGCGGGCGGATGCCGCTGATGCGCGTCAGCGACTATCTCTCGGACATCGCCGAGGTCGCCATCAATGCCGTCGTGGACCTTACCTGGCGCCACCTGGTTGAGCGCCATGGCCGGCCGGAATGCCGTTTGGAAGGGGTTTCCTGCGAACGGGGGTTCGGGGTGGTCGCCTACGGCAAACTGGGAGGACTGGAACTGGGGTATGGTTCCGACCTGGACTTGGTCTTCCTGCACGCCGGGGTTGACGGCCAGACCCACGGCGGCCCCCACCCCATCGACAACGCGCAGTTCTTCAACCGCCTGGGGCAGCGGGTGATCCATCTGTTGACCTCCCACACCCGCGCCGGCCGGGTTTACGAAATCGACATGCGGCTGCGGCCGAGCGGAATTTCCGGTGTTCTGGTGCAGCACGTGGAGGCATTTCGAGACTATCAATTGAACCACGCCTGGACCTGGGAGCACCAGGCCCTCATCAAGGCACGGCCGGTCAGCGGGGAGCGGCTCATCACCTCCCGCTTCGAAGCCATCCGCGCCGAGGTTCTGTCCCGGCCGCGGCCAAGCGCGAAGCTGCATGCCGAGGTGGCGGACATGCGCGCGCGCATGCGGGCCGAACAGCATCGCCCCGACCCGGGCCGCTTCGATTTGAAGCAGGATCCGGGCGGAATCGTCGATATCGAATTCCTGGTGCAGTATCTGGTCCTGCGGCATGCCCACCGTTATCCGGAGCTGGTGCGGTGGACCGACAACGTCCGCCTGATCCAGACCCTGATCGGCTCGACCGTACTCAACGAGTACATGGCTCACGTTCTCAAACACGCCTATCTCATCTACCGCGCCGCCGCCCACCAATTGAGTTTGCAGGAAAAACCGGCCCGCGTGCCGGCTGGAAAATTCGACCGCCTGCAGCAGCGCATCCGCCAAATCTGGGCGGCCTTCTTTCCGGGTCGCTGAACCGCCCATCTGGTCCCCCCAATTATTTTACAAATTTGTTATTATCTATATTTTTTTGATAACAAATTTGTAATTTAGTCCACCCTCCGTCCCAGCCGCCCTTCACCGATATTCTGCTGAATTAACTTCGATTCCACGGCGAGCGCCCGCTTGGCACATGCTTTGCTCATCCGGTCAGAGAACGCGAACCGATTGAGGAACTATTGAAATGCGCAGCGTCCACGCGACCGCCACGACCCAGCTGCAGGAAAGAGTGGCCGGACTGACCGAGCGATTTCTTCGCCGCAGGCAGCCCGACTTCATGAAGCAGCATTCGCGAGCCCTGGACGATTATTTTGAGCAGGCGTTTGAACGCAGCATGATCGGCCCTCGAATGGAAATCAATAAGAACCCGTACGCCATCATTGCGCTGGGCGGCTACGGCCGCGAAGAGCAAAGTCTCCATTCGGACGTGGATCTGTTGTTTCTGTTCAGCCGGCGCATTCCGGCCGAGGCCGAAAACCTGATCCGCGAAATGATCTATCCGCTCTGGGACATCGGCATGGACGTCGGTTACGCCACGCGCTCCCTCAAAGAATGTCTGACGCTGGCCGCCAAGGACCTCAATGTCCTGACGCCGATCCTGGACGCCCGCTTCATCTGCGGCATGTCCATGCTCTATTCCGAACTGATGTCCCGGCTTCGGGACAAAGTCATCCGCAAGAATTCGGAGCGGATGCTGCGGGAAATCGTCGCCTATACGCGCGCCCGGCATTGCCAATACGGGGATTCGGCGCATCTGTTGGAGCCCAATCTCAAAGAAGGCCAGGGTGGACTGCGCGATTACCACAGCATGCTCTGGATGGCAAAACTCAACGTCGACCTGAGACAACCCCGCGATCTGGAGTATTTCGGCCTGCTGTCTCACGCCGAATTCCAGAACCTGTGGGACGCGCTGGGGTTCATCTGGGACGTGCGCAACCACCTGCACCACGTCAGCCGCCGCAAATGCGATCAGCTGCATTTCGAATCCCAAATCAGCATCGCCGACCGTTTCAAGTTCAAGCCCGAGGCCGGCCAGCAACCGGTGGAGCGATTTCTCGGCGAGCTCCACCGCCGGATGGAGTCGGTCAAACAGCAGCACCTCATGCTCCTGCATGAGCTGGGCGTGGATAAAAAGGGAGGCCGGCGGGTGGCTCCCAGAATCCCGGTCGAGGGGATCGAAGCCCTCTCCGGCGGCATGTTGAATTTCACGGGCCCCGAGGCGATCCTGAAGCGGCCCGAGCTGCTGATTCGAATCTTCGAAGAGGGGATCCGGCTGAAGGCACCTCTCAGCGCTGAAGCCAAACGGCTGGTCAAGGAGTTTGTTTACCTCATCGACCCCGGTTACCGCTCCGCACCGGAAATCGTCCGAACCTTCGAACGCATCTTGATATCCGCTGAAGCCGGCGGACTGCTGGACGACCTGCTGTCCACCGGTTTTCTGGAGGCCTTCATCCCGGAGTTCCAGGGGATCTCCAACCGCATTCAATACGATGAGTACCACCTCTACCCGGTCGACAAGCACCTGCTGCGCACCGTTCACATTATCCAGCAGCTGTCCGGGGAAGACCGGTCCGGCGAGCCGCTGTTTGCCCGTCTCCACCGTGAACTCAAAAACAAAGTGTTGCTGATGTGGGCGGCGCTGCTGCACGACGTCGGCAAAGGCGCCCCCACGCCCGACCACTCCGAAAGCGGCGCCGATATGGTCCGTCGCATCCTGACCGAAAAAGGCCTGACACCGGAGGAGGTCGCCGCCGTCGTATTTCTGGTTCGCGAGCACCTGTATCTGATCAAAACGGCCACCCGCCGGGATATCCACGACGAGGAAACCGCTATTGCCTGCGCCCGGCGCATCAAGGATGCCGAACGCCTGAAAATGCTTTATCTGCTCACGGTGGCCGACTCCATGGCGACCGGCCCGGCCGCCTGGAACGATTGGACCTCGCACCTGTTGCGCGAGTTCTTCCTCAAAGTGCTGAACATCCTCGAAAAGGGAGAGCTGGCCAGCGATAAGGCCACCGCCGCCATCGAAACCAAGCGCAACGCGCTCGTGATGACCGCCGCTTCCGGGGACGCACGGCAGCGGATCGAGGCCCTGCTCCCCGCGCTCAGCCCGCGCTACCTGCTCGCGACGCCTGCCGAGCAGATCGCCAGCCACATCGAGCTGTTTCAGCGACTGCAAACGACCGACTTCGTCTGGGACATCCAGCCGTCCTCGAAAGGGGCCACCCGCAAGGTGACCATCTGCGCACAGGACCGGCCCGGGTTGGTGGCCAGCATGGCCGGCGTGTTCACCCTGAACAACATCAACATCCTCGACGTCCAGGTGTTCACCTGGCGCAACCGCA
>CAZEKN010000288.1:0-3458 GCA_964512755.1 uncultured Desulfatibacillum sp.
GCGGGATAGTGAGGCTTTGCGAACAGAGCCGGATTGCCGCGAGTGCCGCGGTGAGCCGGCACACAGATCGATTTCTCGGATTGAGCGAACTGCCGCAGCAGGAGATCGATAAGAGCGGCGTTCACCATGGGTTGATCGCCGAGCAGAAACATGACCGACGGGAAGTCGTGCTCGATGCTGGCGACTCCCACCTTCAGGGATGTGCTCAGCCCGTCCCGGTAATCGGGGTTCTCATGGACGGTGCATTTGGGGTGTGTAGTCCGCTTGAGGAGGCTGCGCCGGATGCGGCCTTGTTCGCAGCCCAGGACCAGCACGACGCGGTCCAGGCTGGATTCCAGCGCCGCCTGCAGGACCCACTCGATGAGGAAGCGCCCGCCCAGTCTATGCAGCTGCTTGGGCTCTCCGAATCGCCTCGATTCGCCGGCCGCGAGAATGATTCCTGCGGTGGGCGTCTTGACGGTGGTGCGTCCTGGCGGCACGGTTTCAGCCATCGAATTGGTTCCGAGTTCCGAGTTTCGAATTTCAAATTTGGATCCGCTTGGTGCCGATTGCAATTATAAGTTCATCGGGTGACGGATGTCCACTGCTTCCACGACAATGAACGGTCTGTATGCCGATCTGTCTCCGACAGCGACCATCGACTCGGATCACCCGGCGGTGGTCGCGTATGCGCGAAACGCGCTGGCAGGAATTTCGGGCGGCGCCGTGCAAAAGGCCGTCCGGCTCTACTACGCCGTTCGGGACGGCATCTGGTATGATCCCTACCAGCCGTTCTACAAGCCGGAGCACTATCGCGCCAGCCGTGTGCTCCAGGTCGGCCGGGCATTCTGTGTGGGCAAGGCGGTGTTGCTGTGCGCGTTGGGCCGCGCCAGCGGGATCCCGGCACGGGTCGGGTTTGCCGACGTTCGCAACCATTTGACGACCCGGCAGCTGCTCGATTTCATGGGAACGGACCTGTTCGTTTTTCACGGGTACACCGAGTTCCTGCTCGCCGGTCGGTGGGTCAAGGCAACCCCGGCCTTCAACGTCGAATTGTGCCGCCGGCATCGGGTGAAAGCCTTAGAATTCGACGGGCAGACCGACTCGCTCTTCCATCCTTTCAACGAGAAATCCCAGCTTTTTATGGAATACGTGTGCGAGCACGGCGCATTCCACGACGTTCCCACCGAGCGGATCGTATCCGCCTGGGAAGCCGCTTACGGCCCGGATCGCGTACGGGGCTGGATCCGGGGCTTCGAAGCGGCCGGCGGCCGGGCCGGCAAGCATTTTGAGCGCGAAGACGTGATTGGCTGATGCCCGTCGTGAGGAGGAGAGCCGCTCATCGGAAAGGAGGCGCAAGAAGAAACAACCAGCTGGATCCACTCTACCGTCACTCTTAAAGGAGGTGTTAAAATGAAACGTCAGATTGCACTCATGATGGCAGCCGTGTTGGTCAGCACCCTGATCGGCGTCACGATCGTGCCGGTCGGCTACGGGCAGGAGATTAAACTCACCTATGCCAACTTCCCGCCTGCGCCCACGTTTCCCTGCGTGCAGATGGAGCGCTGGGCCAAAGAGGTCGACCAACGCACCAAAGGCAAAGTGAAGGTGCAGACCTTCCCCGGCGGGACCTTGCTGGCCGCCAAGAACATCTTCGACGGCGTCATGTCCGGGACCGCCGACATCGGCAATTTCGCCATGAGTTACCAGCCGGGGCGGTTTCCGGTCTCCGAAGCGATCGACCTTCCCCTCGGGTTCACCAGCGCCAAGGCGGCCAGCCTGACGCTCTACGATCTGATCGAAAAATACCAGCCCAAGGAATTCCAAGGCGTCAAAGTCCTCACCCTGTTCACCTGCCCGCCGGCCAACATCATGACCCGCACCCCGGTTAAATCCCTATCGGATATCAAGGGCATGGAACTCCGGGTCGGCGGCACCCAGGCGGACATCATCAAACGCTTGGGCGGGATCCCCGTGGCGATGCCCCAGTCCGACACCCCGGAAGCCCTGCAGAAAGGCGTGGTCAAGGGGCATGTCTCGTCCATGGAAGTGCTCAAGGATTTCAACTACGCGGCCTATACGGCCAACGCGACCATCACCAATCTCTGGGTGGTCAGTTTCGGAGTGGTGATGAACAAGGACAAATGGGCGGCGCTGCCGGACGATGTCAAGAAAGTGTTCGACGAGCTGGGACGGGAGCAGGCCTTGTGGACCGGAAGATATGTCGACGATCACGTGCTCGAGGCCGTCAAATGGTCCAAGGAAAAATACAACCTGCAGATCTTCGAGCTGCCGGCCGACCAGACCGCGGAGATACCCAAACTCCTGGCGCCCATGGTGGACGATTACGTGAAGAAAGTGACGGCGGCGGGCCTGCCGGGCGACCAGATCGTCAAGGATGTCATGGCGCTGAAGGCCAAGCACGAAAAAGAATACAAGTGATCGGCCGGAGTGCAGCGCCGAATCTGAAGCCCCCTTCTCCATCCTTGGCCTGAGTGGGAAGGGGGCACCGTACCGCAGCGGCAGGGGGGGAGTGCGATGGAATTTCTGGAAAGGCTGAACCGGGTGCTGAACCAATGGCTCCTGGTCATCGGCGGGGTGGCGGTGCTGGCCTTGATGGCGCTGGCGACGGGCAATGTCCTGCTGCGGATCTTTGGCATGCCGTTCCGCGGCGCCTATGAACTCGTCTCCTTCCTGGGGGCGGTGGTCACCGCATTCGCGTTGGGCTACACCCAGAAGCGCAAGTTCAACATCGTTGTCGACATCCTTTCGGACAAATTCCCAGCGGGCGTCAAGCGATTCCTCGACGGCATCGGCTACCTCATCGGGCTGCTCTTTTTCGGCGTCACCGCCTGGGTAATTTTCCACTGGGGGATGAAGATCGCCGCTTCCGGAGAAGTGTCGGAAACCCTGAAAATCGTCTACTACCCCTTCGTATTCTGCGTGGCGCTGGGCTTTGCCGTGCTGGCCTTGACGCTGGCGATCGACTGGATCGGAACATTTCCAAAGAAGGGAGCCAACTGAATCCATGAGCGGTCCGACGGTGGGAATCATCGGAATTCTCGTCATGTTCGCGGTGCTGTTCGTCTTCCGGTTGCCGGCCGCGTTCACCATGATGCTGGTCGGTTTTTTGGGGGTGGCCTACGTGACCTCCTTCAAGGCGGCCCTCGGGATGATCGGACCCGAGCTGTGGAACATTTTTTCAAACTACGGACTGACCGTGATCCCGATGTTCATCCTGGTGGGCGAGTTCGTGCATCAGGGCGGCTACAACAACAGCCTCTACTATGCGACCTATCGCTGGTTCGGGCACTACCGCGGGGGGCTGGCCATCACCACGATCATGGCGTGCGCGGCCTTCTCGGCCATCAGCGGCTCGAACACCGCCACGGCCGCCACCATGAGCACCGTCGCCATTCCGGAGATGAAGAAGTACAACTATCACCCCATCCTCAACGCGGGCTCCGTAGCAGCCGGTG
>CAZEKN010000289.1:0-3436 GCA_964512755.1 uncultured Desulfatibacillum sp.
TTTATACCTGCCGAAAGCGGTGTTGCACGCCCGTATTATTTTTAACGAATTGAATTATCAGATAAAAATGATACGAAGACGCTTTTAATCGTTATTTGCACGGTTTTTGCTAGAGGTCGTATCAAAACCTGATTAATTAAGAAAAACCAGCCATTAAGCGGTGATGAAACCATGAAGCCAACGGCAGATAAAGAAAAGACCGGAAGCCACCCGAGGGAGAGGCGGAATCTTAGCCGGAAAGTATATTCCGGATCCATCTTTTTCGCGGCTCGAAAACAGTTATTCGAGGGTGAGCTTTTGAATTTCAGCCAGGCTGGTCTTGGCATCAAGGTTCCGGAACGGTTTGTCGAAGGTGAGAATCTCATCGTTGCGATGCCTTTCGATGGCGCGATCCCGGCCAAGTGCCCGGCGCGAGTGGTCTGGTGCAACGGCAGGGGTTTAGGCGCCAAGTTCGTTCGATGAAACGATGAGGCGGTCTTACTGAAAAGGGGCTCCGATTCAGGTTGTTGTCAGGAGGGGCAGGGGCTATCGCCCTGAATCGGAATTAAGAGAAGTTGGTGGTCTTGTAGAATGCAGGATTCACTCATTGAACGAGGAGGCCCCCTATGTTTATGGACTACTTCCGAATCGGCGGACTGAACAATTCGCTCCTCATCGGAGACTTGGTTTCGCGGGTGCTCTTCATCACTTTTTGTGCGCTGATCCTTCTGATTCTGGGTTGCAAGATCAGGCGCCCGTTAGGAGCCGGTGTCGTGATTGTCTATGGAATTGCAGTATACATGTACAATCAGGGGTTGCTTCGGTTTTGAACCGCGCTTTCAGCCCGATTCAACCAACGATCGCCAGCCGGACGGAGATTCTCGGCAGATTAGGCCGAGGGAACATCCAGGCCGACGGAACTCGAGATGATATTCGAATATATCCGATTGACGGGCATGGGCGATTCGCCGTCTTCGCTCGATATCATCTCGCGGGTATTGTTTCTGGTGATCGCCGGTCTGATGCTCATCATGGTCGGCTATAAGATCAAAGGGGTATGGGGCGCTGCCATAGCGCTGGTAGTGGGGGCGGTCCTATTTTTATACAATGAAGGGATGATCCGATTTTAATGAGCCATCTTGAATCATATCAGGTTGAGGTCGAACTCGTCGGGATCAGCCGGAACATTCAGCGCATCAGGGAATTGATCGATCAGGTCGCCGAAACCGGCTTCAACGTAATCGTGTGCGGTGAAACGGGCGTGGGCAAGGAACTGGTCGTCTCCAGCCTGTATCAGAAATCGAACCGCCTGGGAAAACCTTTCGTGAAGGTCAATTGCGCCGCACTTCCGGACACGCTTCTGGAAAGTGAGATGTTCGGATACGAACGGGGAGCGTTTACCGGGGCCATCCGTACCCGGCGCGGCAAATTCGAGCAGGCGCATGAAGGCGTGTTGTTTTTGGACGAGATCGGCGACATGTCGCTCCCCCTGCAGTCGAAGTTGTTGCACGTGCTGCAAGGCGGTGATTTTACCCCGCTTGGATCAGAAAAACCATTTAGAACAGATGTTTGGGTTATCGCTGCCACCAACCGGAATCTGAAAAAAGATGTTGAGGAGGGTCATTTTCGAAATGACCTCTACTATCGTTTGAGTACCCTCTCGATTTACATCGAGCCGTTGCGTAACCGACCCGAGGATATTCCGTTCCTCATTGATTACTACACCGGAAGATACAATCGGGACCTGAACCGAACCGAAACGGGAAGGCTCAGCGCGGATGCGATCGCCAAGCTGTGCTCCTATCCGTGGCCCGGGAACGTGCGAGAGATGCAGAATGTGCTTCAGCGCATCATCGTGCTCGGCGAAAGCGAAGAAACGCTGGATGCCATGCTGTCATCCGCACCGAGTGTTCGTTGCGATGCATCCAATGGTCTCAGCGCCAGGGCTCCCGGTGTGCTGAGTGAGCTTATGGCGGGTAACGGTGGGAGGTTGGATCTTGCCGACCTTTCACTGAAGAAGATCCGCAAGAAAGCCATGAATCAAGTCGAACGCGACCTGATCGGACACGTATTGATCAAAACCGGATGGAATCGCAGCAAGGCTTCTCGAATTCTTAAGATCAGCTATAAAACGTTGTTGCAGAAAATCGACGAGCTGGCCATTGTGCCCCCGCCCGAGCTCGCCTGAATCCAATCCATCCTGCTGCCGGTTGACACCTCACGGCGCTTTTCTATATAACCAGCACGATGGATTCTGCTTGGTTCACCCGCACCCTCATTGAATCAGGACGCTGGCTATGGAATTTTCTGCTCTGGAGGCCGTCTCGCCGGTGGATGGACGATATCGGCGCCAAATCGAAGCGCTGGCCCCTTATTTTTCAGAAAGTGCGCTGATCAGATATCGATTGCGCGTCGAGGTGGAATATTTTATCGCCCTTTGCCGCCTGCCTTTGCCGCAGCTCAAGGAGTTCAACCCGGATCAATTTGAGCGGCTGCGGGAAATTTATCAAAGCTTTTCAATGGCGGACGCCCGCCGCATCAAAGATATCGAAAGGGTAACCAACCACGACGTCAAGGCCGTCGAGTACCGCCTCAAAGAAAAGTTCGCTGAAATGGGCTTGGAGCGGTACACCGAGTTCATTCACTTCGGCCTGACGTCGCAGGACATCAACAACACCGCTGTGCCTCTGTCGCTCAAAGAGGGCTGGGGCGAGGTGATGCAGGCCGCGTTGGAAGGGGTCGTTGACTTGCTGCAGCTCAAGGCCCGGGAGTGGATCGGGGTTCCCATGCTCGCTCGGACTCACGGCCAGCCGGCATCGCCGACCACCCTGGGAAAGGAGATCCAGGTCTTCGTCGAACGGCTGAGCGTGCAGCTGGGGCAGCTCAAGCAGGTGCCCTTCTCGGCGAAATTCGGCGGGGCGACCGGCAACTTCAATGCCCATCATGTGGCCTACCCGGCCATCGACTGGAATGCATTTGCCGATGACCTGGTCAACACGGTGTTGGGTCTGTCGCGCTCGCGTACCACCACCCAAATCGAGCACTACGACAATCTGGCGGCTTTCTGCGACAACCTGCGTCGCATCAATACCATCCTGATCGACCTGGACCGAGATATCTGGACCTACATCTCCATGGACTACTTCAAGCAGAAAATCATCGCCGGAGAAGTGGGCTCATCCGCCATGCCCCACAAGGTCAACCCCATCGACTTCGAGAACTCGGAGGGAAATCTTGGCGTTGCCAATGCATTGCTGGAGCACCTTGCCGCCAAGCTTCCGGTATCGCGGCTGCAGAGAGATCTCACCGATTCCACCGTTATCCGCAACCTCGGTGTCCCATTGGCGCACATGCTCATTGCACTCAAGTCGCTTTCCAAGGGGCTCGGCAAGCTGATTTTGAACGAGGAGGCGGTCCGAGATGATCTAGAAGCCAACTGGGCCGTGGTGGCGGAAGC
>CAZEKN010000290.1:0-3430 GCA_964512755.1 uncultured Desulfatibacillum sp.
CCTCCATCTATTCGGCTCTGGCGTTCATCGTGTCCTGGAAGGCCACCCTGATGGCCCTGGGGGCGGGGGCCTTTGTGGTGATTGCCCTGCGGCGGCTGGTTAAAAAGAGCCGCCGGGCCGGCGCCAAACAGACCGAACACATGCAGACATTGGTCGCCCAGATGACCGACATCCTAACTTCCATCAAACCGCTGAAGGCGATGGCCCGCGAACAGCAGTCCGACGCGGTGTTGACGAACACCACCCGCAAACTGAACCGGGCGCTTCAGAAGCAGGTGCTCAGCAAAGCTGCGCTGGGTTCGTTTCAGGAGCCCATTCTGACGGTGTTCCTGGTTTTGGTGTTGTATGTGGCGCTGATTTACTGGAATCAGTCGCTGACGACGATGATGGCCCTGGTTTTCTTCATCGGAAAAATCCTGAAGCAAATTGAAAAAATCCAAAAGGAATATGGGAACTTGGTGGAGTTCGACAGCGCCTATTGGTCGCTGCAGGGAAAAATCCAAAAGGCGCTTGAAGCTCGTGAAGTTATGACCGGCGAGCTACCGCCGTCTTTCAACCGCGCGATCCGAATGGCGTCCGTGAGTTTCGCCTACGATTCCCGCGAGGTGCTGAACAATGTGTCCCTGGAGATACCGGCCGGATCGTTCGTTACCCTGCTGGGACCGTCCGGTTCGGGGAAGACCACCGTCGCCGACTTGCTGATAGGGTTGCTTCGGCCGCAGAAGGGTGATATTTGGGTCGATGAGACCCCGCTTTCGCGGATCGACATTCGACGCTGGCGAGCCATGATCGGATACGTGCCGCAGGAAAACCTGCTCATGCACGACACGATCCTGAAAAATGTCACATTGGGCGAGACGACCGTCAGCGAGGCAGACGCGGAGGCGGCTCTGCGGGCGGCCGGTGCGTGGCAGTTTGTACAGGACACCCCGGCGGGGGTTCACACCGTCGTGGGGGAGCGCGGGAGCATGCTGTCCGGCGGGCAGCGCCAGCGGATCGCCATCGCCCGGGCACTGGTAAAACACCCGCAACTGCTGATCCTCGACGAGGCCACCACCGCTCTGGACCCCAAGACCGAACGGGAAATCTGCGCGACGCTCGCGGAGTTAAAGGGTGGGGTTACGATTCTGGCCATATCTCATCAACCGGCGCTGTTGGAAACCGCCGACCTGGCTTATCGGGTGCAGGAGGGAACCGTGCGATTGATGAAGGGACGGGCTCCGACGACGGCATCCGGCAAAGCGATCGAACCGATCCAGTAATGCTTCCAAATTTTGGAGTATCGTTCATACGATAATTAGTGGCGGGCATCTTTGCCCGATTACAGATCAAATTTGCTATTGTTATGAAGGGGAGGGACCACCGATGCGCAGATTAGTGATCAACGGTCAGGCGATCGATGACACGACGGATTGTTTCAGCATAGCGGAGATTGGGCACAATCATCAGGGCAAGCTGAAGACGTGTATGGAGATGTTCAAGGTAGCCAAGGAGTGCGGGGCGGATGCGGTCAAGCTTCAGAAGCGGGACAATCGGAATCTGTACACGAAGGCGGGTTATGAGAAGCCCTACGACAACGAGAACAGCTACGGAGCGACCTACGGGGAGCACCGGGAGGCGTTGGAGTTTGGCGAAGCCGAGTATCGGGAGCTGAAGGCCTATGCGCGGGAGATTGGGGTGACGCTGTTTGCGACGGCCTTTGACTTTCCCAGCGTTGATTTTCTGGCCAAGCTGGAGATGCCGGCCTTCAAGGTGGCCTCGGGGGATTTGAAGAACATTCCGTTGTTGAAGTACATGGCGCAGGTGGGCCGGCCGATCATTTTGAGCACGGGCGGGGGGTCGATGGAGGATGTGAATCGGGCCTACGATGCGATCATGCCGATCAATCCGCAGCTGTGTTTGCTGCAATGCACGGCGGGGTATCCGGCGGCGTTCGAGGAATTGAACCTGAAGGTGATCACGACGTTTCGGGAGCGGTTTCCGCAGACGGTGGTGGGGTTGTCCTCGCACGACAACGGGATCGCCATGGCGGTGGCGGCCTACATGCTGGGGGCGCGGGTGGTGGAGAAGCATTTTACGTTGAACCACACTTGGAAGGGGACGGACCACGCGTTTTCGTTGGAGCCGATTGGGTTTCAGAAGATGGTTCGGGACCTTCGGCGGGTGCGGGTGGCGATGGGCGACGGGGTCAAGCGGGTGTATGAGAGCGAGGTGACGCCGATGGTGAAGATGGGCAAGCAGCTGGTGGCGGCGCGGGATTTGCCGGCCGGGCATGCGATTCGGCGCGAGGACATTGCGATCAAGAGTCCGGGCGGGGGGCTGCAGCCGTATGAGATCGACAAGGTCATCGGCCGCACGACCCGCACGGCCCTCAAGGCCGACGAGGCGATCACCTTCGCGGCCCTCAACGGAGCCGAATCCTGGAAGCAGGTCGCCTGATGAACGTGTTCGACTTAACAGGAGACGTCGCGGTCGTTACGGGGGCCCAGGGAAAGCTTGGATCGATATGGGCGGAGGCCCTTCTGGAGGCCGGCGCATCCGTCTTCGCTCTGGATCGACCCGGAATCGCCACCCGTGCGGAATTTGGACGCCTGGCGGCCCGATTCGGCCCTCAACGCCTGAGCCCGGCATCGGCCGATGTCTGCTGCCGGGCCGAACTCGAAGCGGCCCTGGAGCGATGCCGTCAGACCATGGGATCGCCGACGATCCTGGTCAACAACGCCGGGATCGATGCGCCGCCGGCGGCGGATGGCAAGGGATATCGCCTGGAGGAAATCCCGTTCGAGACGAACCTCCGGATCCTGGAAGTGAATGCGGCCGGCCTTTTCCTGGTCACACAGGTGTTCGCCGGGGCCATGGCGCGCGCCGGTCGCGGCACGGTCATCAACATCGGCTCCCTTTACGCCAGCGTGTCGCCGGACGCCCGCCTCTATGATCACATCCCGAGCGACCCTCCTTTTCTCAAACCACCCGCTTATGGCGCCTCCAAGGCGGCCGTCGTCAATCTGACCAAGTATCTATCCACGCACCTGGCACCTTACGGCGTGAGGGTCAACGCCCTTTCGCCGGGAGGGGTGCTGGGGGGGCAGGACCCGGAATTCAAGCGCAAATTCTGCGAGCGGGTCCCGCTGGGACGCATGGCGACGGCCGACGACCTGCGCGGCCCGCTGCTGTTCCTCGCCTCCCGCGCATCGGCCTACGTGACCGGCATCAACCTCAAGGTCGACGGCGGGTTCACGGTCTGGTAAGAAATATGCGCATTCCTTTGATAATCAAAGTTTCTGGTTTTGATAAGCGATGAATCAACTGGATCTTCCGGCGACTCTACCGAACTGGATCGAGGGGCGAGAGCTAGAAACCGAAGCGGCTGAAACATTCGCCAAGCACTCTCCCGTCACCGGCAAAGAAATAGGCCGGGTCGCGCGTTCGC
>CAZEKN010000291.1:0-3419 GCA_964512755.1 uncultured Desulfatibacillum sp.
CGGGCCGACTTGGCCCGGTTGAGCAGCGGCTTGAAATCGACCGTGCCGGATTCGTAGCCCTCATGCAGGACGATTTTCAAGCCCGAGTCGAAAGCCTGTTCGGCGAACTCCTTCGAGCCCGAATGACCGAAAAGGCTTTTCTCGTATAGGATGGCCACGCCTTTCGGCTTCACCACCTCCTGGAGAAACTCGATCAGGGGCCGGGCATATTCGCTCACGGGCTGATTCAGACGGAACACATAATCCGCGCCCAGCTCGGTGATTTCGTCAGCGGCCCCAGTCGTGACCAGAAATGGCGTTCTGCGGTGCTGGGCCACCGCCGCCATGGCGAATGTGACATCCGAGGAGTAACCGCCCGTCAAGGCGATCACCTTGTCCTGCACGATCAGTTTTTCGGCCGCGGATCGCCCCACGTCGATCTTGGACCGGTCATCGGCAACCACAAGCTCGATCGGCCTGCCGTTCACGCCGCCTGAGGCGTTGATTTCCTCCACTCCCATTCGAAACGAGTTGTGTTCGATTTCGCCGAATTTCTGCTGCGCCCCGGTCAAGGGGAGCACCACGCCAACCTTGATGGGTGCACCTTCCGGCCCGGACGCCGCCACGGATCCCAATGCCGCCATGACCAGAAACACTGCTGAACTCGACAACACGGTTAGTTTTTTCATTGGGCTCTCCTTGTGTCCTGCAAGAGGGGTGTGCATGGGCTGACCCTGTATCATCGCACGCCTGGAGCACGGGTCGCCAGAAACGCGCGGGGATGGCTGCGGCCAGGTGCGACGAATTAATTTCGGGTTTTTTCAGGATGAGGGGATGGAGTTCGCTAATTGCAGGCAGGCTTGGCAGAAGGGGAAATGTTTGTCAAGATAAAACGCCTGCCAGCGAGGGAGCCGAATTTTCAATCTTCCGGCCGAACGGCGCGAGCCCATATGAGAAGCCGCCGTCCATGGCCGAAGGAGGATGTGCCATGTCATCCACGAACCGTTGTCTCTTGGTCGAATACCGGGAGCGGGTGTGCACGCTGACTATCAGCCGTCCGGAAACGAAAAATGCGCTGAGCCTTGAGCTGGTGGACGCCATGACGCAAACGCTGGGCGAATTGTCCCGGCGCCCGGCGCCGCCGCTGCTGGTCATCCGGGGGGCCGGCGATGCGGCGTTCTGCTCCGGGTTCGATATCCGCTCCCTTCCGGCCGGCGCTCCCTCGGCGGCCGGCCTGGAGCGAATCGGGCCGGTGGAGACCCTTTTTCAGCACGTGGTCGACTACCCCATGCCGGTCATCGCCATGATCAACGGCGCGGCCTTCGGCGCCGGCTGCGAACTGGCGATCTGCTGCGACCTGCGGATCGCCGCCGACCACGCCTGCATGGGCATGCCGCCCGCACGGCTGGGCTTGGTCTACCCCTGGACGGGCCTGCGGCGTTTCGTTCATGCGGTCGGGCTGGCGGAATCAAAGGAAATGTTCTTCACCGCCCGAACGTACCGGGGAGCTGAGTTAAAGCGGATCGGGCTCGTCAATGAGGTCGTGCCGCGCCACGAACTCCAGGCCGTCACGACCCGGCTGGCAGATGAAATCGCCGCGCATGCGCCGCTCGCCCTCAAGGGAATCAAACGGGTGCTCAATCTCCTGCAGCAGTCGGCGGCGCTTCAGCCGGAGGCGGAGAGCGAAGCCCAGGCGCGGGTCGCCGAGGCTCTGGCCAGCGAGGATTTGCAGGAAGGCCGGCAGGCCTTCATCGAGAAGCGCCCGCCGCGGTTCAAGGGGGCCTGATCACCGCACGCCTTGGCTGACGGCCCGACGCTTGTTTTTGAACACCCGGATCGGACGGTAAAACGGAACCGGGATTGACTTGAGCGCCATCCTCAACCATAGTGGTCGCGCCGGTCCGGAGAGCGCTGGTCCATCGGTTGGCAGGCACCGGATTCGCTGACAGATCCTGCAGCCGGCTTCGCGAGAGATGCAAACGTCCGAAGGAGACAGACGGTGGGAAAACGCGTCGATTTATCCGCAGACAAGATCCGAGAGCTGATCCATGGCTTCATCGCCGCTTCACCCCAGAACACCATGCAGAACGATAACGGGGATCCGGCCTGGGACGATGCGCTGGTCGGATTCGCCTCGGGTGCGGACCCGATCTGGCAGCAGTACAAGGAATATGTCGGCCCTTTCCACTGGACCCCCTGGGAGGTCTTTTCCCAGCATTGCCCGGAGCAGCCCGCGAAGGCCGAAGAACTCACGGTGGTTTCATGGGTCCTGCCCCAGCGCGAAGCAGTCCGCCGGGCCAACCGCCGGGCGAAGAAATATCCGGCCGAGGAATGGGCCCGGATCCGGGTCTACGGCGAGGAGTTCAACGCCGCGCTGCGCCGCCACGTAGTCGATCGTCTCAGGCGGGCCGGCCATGCCGCCATCGCTCCGATGCTGGTACCCAACTGGACCGTCGTCAAATCGGCGCGTTTTTCCTATGCCTCTTCCTGGTCCGAGCGCCATGCGGCGCATGCAGCCGGCCTGGGCACCTTCGGCCTGTGCGACGGCCTCATCACCGCCAAGGGAAAGGCCATGCGGGTCGGGTCGGTGGTGGCCCGGATATCGATCCAGCCCACACCCCGGCCGTATTCCGACCACCGGGCCTATTGTCTTTATTTCGCCGACGGCACCTGCGGCCAATGCATCGACCGCTGCCCGGCGCACGCCATCACCAAGAGCGGTCACGACAAGGAGAAGTGCCGACGGCACCTGGTTCGCTCGCGGGAGTATGTGAAGAAGACTTACCGGTTTGAAGGTTATGGATGCGGGCTGTGCCAGGTGGGCGTGCCGTGCGAGGCGGGCATTCCCGTGAAAGCCGCCCGCGAAGCCCTGGAGCAGGGGAAACTGCCGCCGCCACCGCCGCCTCTGGCTTGAGCCCGGAAGGCCGGCCCATCGACCTGCAACCCCAGCAGGGCTATGTAGTGCACAGGGGCGTCGTCCACCGAACGCGCGCGCCGGTTCGAGCCGTGGTCCTCATGGTGGAAACGCCATCCATCATCCCAACGGGCGATGGCGATCTTCAAGCTTGATTGACAAAAAACATCTGCAATTTGTATCCAATATGCATTTCTTTAAATACTCACCTTTGATCTGTTAATCCCAATCCCCTTTTATCTGAGTCTGGATTTTTCATAGGCACGCAGTCCACCAAAATATGTGCTATGAGATTATAAAACCGGATACGCCTTGACAATGCAGCATAATAGGATCGGGGCTTCCATCGATGGTAAAATGGTTGAAATACGCTTCTAAGGAGAGGCTATTTTTAAAGTAATTATTTAAGGCAGCAAAATTTCGCTATGACTGGCAGAAAATAATATGATATAAAACCAACTCCATAGACATAGAAGATGGGTTATGGCCAAGAAAGACAAAGACTATTTCAAGGCTCTCAAAGAAA
>CAZEKN010000292.1:0-3417 GCA_964512755.1 uncultured Desulfatibacillum sp.
TCCGGCTTACGGTAGCGGCTCTCCCCGCCGCCGTCAATGGCGAGCAGCGCTTCCACCTTGAGCGGCAGACCGAAGAGCTGGATGAAGCCGTGGGCGTCCTTTTGGTTGTAGACGTCTTCCTCGCCGAAGGAGGCGTAGTCTTCGCGGTAGAGGCTGAGCGGGCTCTTGCGGCCGGCCATGATGATATTGCCCTTGTAGAGCTTCAGGCGCACGGTGCCGGTGACGTTGCGCTGGGTGGTCGCCACGAAGGCGTCCAACGCTTCCCGCAGCTGGCAGAACCACAGGCCGTTGTAGACCAGTTCGGCGTACTTGACGGCGATGAAGTCCTTGTAGCGCATGGTGTACTTGTCCAGGCAGATGCTCTCCAGGGCCTGGTGCGCCTTGCGGATGATCGTGCCGGCCGGGGTCTCGTAGACGCCGCGGCTCTTCATGCCCACCAGCCGGTTCTCGACGATGTCGGCCCGGCCGATGGCGTGCTTGCCGCCGACGGTGTTCAGGCGGGTGAAAATCTCCACGCCGGAAAGCGTCTCGCCGTTCAGGCCGACGGGGTTGCCTTTTTCGAAATCGATTTCAATATACTCCCCTGTGTCCGGCGCCTTCTCGGGGCTGACCGATAGTTGATACATCTTCTCCTCGGGCTCGTTCCAGGGATTTTCCAGGATGCCGCCCTCGTGGGAGAGATGGAAGATATTGCTGTCGCGGCTGTAGATGTCCTTCTCGGTCTGGGAAATCGGCACGTTGTGTTTCTGGGCATAGTGGATGGCATCCTCTCGGCTGCGGATCTCCCACTCGCGCCAGGGGGCGATGACCTTCAGCTTGGGGTTCAGGGCCATCACGGTGAGCTCGAAGCGCACCTGGTCGTTGCCCTTGCCGGTGCAGCCGTGGGAGACCGCATCCGCGCCCTCGGCCTCGGCGACCTCGACCAGCTTCTTGGCGATCAGCGGCCGGGCCATGGAGGTGCCGAGCAGGTAGTCGCGCTCGTAAATTGCGCCGGCCTGCATGGTGGGGAAGACGTAGTCCTGCAGGAATTCCTCGCGCAGGTCGGCGACGATGAGCTTGCTCGCGCCCGATGCCACGGCTTTTTTATCCAGGCCGCTCAGATCTTCATTCTGGCCCAGGTCGGCCGTAAAACAGATCACCTCGCAGCCGCCGTAGTTGTTCTTGAGCCAGGGCACGATCACCGAGGTGTCCAGCCCCCCGCTGTATGACAGCACTACTTTTTTTGCCTTGTCTTTCGCCATCGTTCGATTCTCCCTTGCTGCTATGTAGATTGCTAAATCAACCGACTAACTTTTTCTGCAAAAAAAAACCCCGGCATCAGCCGGGGTTTTTGCGTTTTAAGAAGTGGTCGCGTCACGCATCTCCAACGCAGAAAACACCCGGCCCCAGCCGGCGGCTACGGCGACGGTTACGGCGACGGATGTTCTTGCAGGCGATGGTATTCATTCGGCATTTAACCCGGATAAAGAATTGGCGCGAATATGACAAAAGGCTGAAATCATGTCAAGCGAAAATTTCGCCGAAAATTTTCAGTTCACAAATCCTTCCGGCTGGAATATGGTTTAGCTCATGACGGCTGCCTCCTCCTCCCAAAAAGAAATCCCGGCGGGGATGATTGACCTCGGCATCGGCCAGCCATCCCCCTGGTTGTTGCCGACCGAAACCATCGCCAGGGCTGCGGCCCACTGCGGCAGCAATCCGGACCGCATGCTTCTATCCTATGGAACCGAGCAGGGCGACCCGTCTTTTCGGACGGCTCTGTCCGGATTCCTTGAGGAAATCTACGCCATGCCGGTCGAACCGGCCGGTCTGCTGGTCACCAACGGCGCCTCCCAGGCCATCGATCTGATCTGCACGCTGTTCAGCCGGGCAGGTGACACGATCTTGGTTGAAGAGCCGACCTATTTTTTGGTCCGCAAGATCTTTGCCGACCATCGGCTGAAGCCAATCGCTTTGCCGATGGATGCGGACGGGCTGATCATCGACGCCGTGGAAGAGGAACTCGGACGCTCGCGGCCCGCGTTTCTTTACACCATCCCGACTTACCACAATCCGACCAGCGCCTGCCTTTCCACCGGCCGTCGCGAACAGCTGGCGGAGTTGAGCTGCCGCCACGACTTAACGGTGGTGGCCGATGAGGTCTACCACCCGCTCGCCTACACCTCGGTTCCGCCGCCTCCCCTGGCGCGGTTCTGCGCTTCGGCGAAGATCATCTCGCTCGGTTCCTTTTCCAAGATCCTGGCCCCGGGGCTGCGCCTGGGATGGCTGCAGTCCACACCGGAGGTGATCGGCCGCATCGTCCAATGCGGGCTTCTCGACAGCGGCGGCGGCGTGAACCCTTTCACATCGGGCGTGGTGCGCAGCGCAATGGAGCTGGGTTTGCTGAACCGAAATCTCACCCTGCTGAAGGACACCTATTCCCGTCGGATGCAGGCCATGTGCACCGCCCTGCGCCAACGGCTGCCGGGATCGGTTCGCTTCGCCGATCCTGCCGGTGGGTTTTTCATCTGGCTGGCGCTTGCCGAAGGCATGGACGCCGCCGGCCTTCTGGCCAAAGCCATTGAGCGGAACGTGGAATTCATGCCGGGCTTCAAATTTTCCAGCCGCCAGGGATTGAAGAACTTCTTGCGCCTCAGCTTCGCCTACTACGATACGCCGGATCTTCTGGAAGGGGTCGAACGGCTGGCAGCGGTAATCGCCGCAGGATAAGCCGCCTCATCCGAGGCGGCTTATGCCATTTGGAGGACGATGGCTTTTCGAATTCTCCTGGCGTCGGTCCTGCTGTTGGGGACGAGCATTCCCGCCGTCGGCGAGGCGGTCCTTGCATCGATTCCCGCGGGCGAATGCACCCTCACGGTCGAAGCGGCCGAAAACTGGCCGGCGCTGCGGCTGCGCGCCGGCCACCCGGTCCATCGCCCGTGCTTCATCGAGAAGGCAGCAGTCATTCAGGTCTTGACGCAGGCGTTTTCAGAACCTCATCCCATACTGATCGCCCGGACGTTCACTTCGCTCGCCATCGGCCGTCTCATCGACTACCCCTGGCTCGTCCGGTTCCTGGCGCTGCGGGCAGCGCAGGACCCCCATTGGAACGTTACCGCCGGCAAACCGCGTCGCGTCCACGTCAACCGTTATGTGGCGGATGTCCTGTTCTCCCCGGAAATCGTGCGCGAAATCGAGGCGCCCCTGCGCGAACAGGGCTACCGGATCGTCGACGTGTCGGTGGAAAAGGTGCTGGTTGGCGGGTTTGAGAACGTGCCGCAACTAGAAGGGCCCCGGCGCAAAGGTAAAATCCCCTTCGATGCCCAAGTGTGGTTTCGATTGGAGCATGACTAACAAGCGGGGAAAATCCTAAGTCAAATAGTTTGTGATAATTTGACGCATATGTATTGATTATCATGAAGAAGGTTGCGCTTTTTT
>CAZEKN010000293.1:0-3410 GCA_964512755.1 uncultured Desulfatibacillum sp.
CCTCGGTGCCGGCGAAAAGCCCGCCGATCATGACCGTGTGGGCGCCCGCGCCGATTGCCTTGGTGAGGTCGCCCGAAAAGCGGATGCCGCCGTCGGCGATGAGCGGCACGCCCGTCTTCTCGGAAACGGGCCGGCAGTTCATGATCGCCGTCAACTGGGGAACGCCCACCCCCGCCACCACCCGCGTCGTGCAGATGGAGCCGGGTCCGATGCCGATCTTGACCGCGTCGACCCCTGCCTTGATGAGGTCGCGCGTCCCCTCTGCCGTGGCGACGTTGCCGGCGATCACTTCGACCTCCTTGAAGGTATGCTTCAGGCGCTGGACCGCGTCGATCACGTTTTTGGAATGCCCGTGCGAGGTGTCGATCAGGAGGATGTCCGCGCCGGCCTTGAGCAGGGCCTCGGCGCGTTCCTCCATGTCCGTCCCGACCCCCACCGCTGCGCCGACCCGCAGCCGCCCCAGGCTGTCCTTGCAGGCGTTGGGATACTTCTTGATCTTCTCGATGTCCTTGATGGTGATCAAACCGGTCAGCCGCCCTTTTTTGTCGACCACCAGCAGCTTTTCGATGCGGTGCTTGTGCAGAAGCTTTTTCGACTCCTCCAGGCCGATTCCCTCGGTGACCGTCACCAGGTGGTCCTTGGTCATCACCTCCGAGACCTTCTTACCCATATCGGACTCGAACCGCAGGTCCCGGTTGGTCACGATGCCGACCAACTGGTCCCCTTTGACGACCGGCACGCCGGAAATCCGGTATTGCTCCATGAGCGTGAGCACTTCGGCCACTTTCTGGTCGGGATGGATGGTGACCGGATCGACGATCATGCCGCTTTCCGACTTCTTGACCTTGTCGACCTCCATGGCCTGAACCTTGATTTCGAGGTTCCGGTGGATGAACCCCAGGCCGCCCTCCCGTGCCATGCTGATGGCGGTGTCCGCTTCGGTGACGGTGTCCATGGCAGCACTAACGATCGGCACATTGAGCTGAATGCGCCGGGTCAATCGGGTATTGACCGTTACATCCTTGGGCAATACACCGGAAAAGCTGGGGAGCAGCAGCAGATCGTCGAAAGAATAGGCTTCCTGCAGCAGCGGATTCGGCATCGAACTCCTCCTGTATCAAGGATGAAAAATTGTGCCCACGAATAACAGATGGCCAAGCGTTTGGCAATCTTTATTTGGCAGCCGGAGCGGCTCTCGCTCCAAACGAAATACCATTCTATTTCAAATAATTACCAGAATGTTTGCATTGACTTTGAAGCGCCGGGTGGTATAGAATACGGAGGTTTTAAGGAAGGGCAATTCCATGATCGTCAACATCAATCCACAGAATCCGCAGCTGCGGCTCATCCGTAACGTCGTGGAGATCCTGAAGAGCGGGGGCATCGTCGTCTACCCTACCGACACCTACTATGGAATCGGCTGCGACCTCATGAACCCCCGGGCGATCGAGCGGATTTATCAGCTGAAGCGCCGCGACAAGAGCAAGCCGTTCAGTTTCATCTGCTCGGATCTGACCAACATCAGCCAGTACGCCAAGGTCTCCAACTACGCCTACCGCACCATGAAGCGCCTGCTACCGGGCCCTTATACGTTCATCTTGGAGGGCTCCAAGCTGGTACCCAAGATCATGCTGACCAAGCGCAAGACTGCCGGCATCCGCGTGCCCGCCAACGAGATTTGCCTGTCTCTGGTGCGCGAGCTCGGCCATCCGATCATCACCACCAGCGCCACCACCGCCGAGGGGGAAAGCTTCCACGACGCTTCGCTGATCCATGACCACTTCGGCAAGCAGGTGGATGTCGTCATCGACGGCAGCCCGGTCTCGGGCGAGCCGTCCAGCATCGTATCCCTGATCGACGACACCCCCCAGATCATCCGCCGCGGCGCGGGAGACGTGAGCCTGTTTGAATAGCCGAGAGCCGGACAATTGTGAGACGGTTAAAAGGAAGGAGACGTAGCGTAATAAAAACTTCACCAGGAATGTTGCGTTATTGGTTCAAACGATAAGCAGTGCGGTTTTTCTATGGCCTTATCTCAACCATCGTACCATTTGGGACCAACTTGTAGATCTCCTCAATTTCTTCATCAGTAACGGCAATACACCCTTTCGTCCAGTCAACATCTGAATGAGAACCACCCACCCATGTGAGACCATTTTTGATGCCATGGATCATTATATCTCCGCCCGGAGAAACACCACGTTTTTTGGCTCGCATTTTGTCTTTCTCGTTTGGGTAGGAAATACGAAGAGACAGGTGATAAACGCTGTCCCTGTTTCTTGAATCGATGAGGTAGGTTCCCTCCGGGGTTTTGTTATCACCCTGCCTTTCTTTCGGGCCAACCGGATCCCCCCCCAAAGCGATTTTGTAGGTTTTTATCACCTCGCCCTCAGAGAGCAATGTCAATCGTCGCTTGCTTTTCTCTATAAGAACTTTATCTGCCGGTTCCGTCCGGAGCGCAAAAAGATTTTGCTCGAATGTTTCAATCTTTTTTCGCAGTGCAATAATCTCATTCTCTTTATCCTTGACCTCTTGCCGGAAAGCCTCGATCTGTGTTTGCTGCGAAGCAATTATTTTATCCTTGATGATGACATTGTGAATTTGATGTATCATCATCTGGCTGTCCCGCCGGTATGCACTATCCGGATAATCCCTTACGAGTTTTTGAAAACACTCCAGCGATTTCTGATAGTCTTTTTGTTCGTTCCGGGGATAGGCATAAATAATACCCATCTCGAAAAGAACTCTTTCGGATGCCGCCGGATGTTTCTCAATGATTTGCTTGTATTGGCTCAGGGAATCCTCGTATTTTCCCTGGTTGAAAAAATCATTTGCTGCCTGGGAGATCGACCCGACTTGAAGCCCATCGTCAATATGGCTGCATCCGCATATGGAACTTGATGTTATCATGATGCAGGCGAAGAAAAGGCGAAGATGCTTGGCTATCCCTCTCTGCCCTTTATCTGCATACGTTTGGGTTCGAGTTAATAATGTGCTTGATGATCGCAAAACCGGTCCTCTTCCAGCCATGTGCGCAATACATGCCGTGCTAAACGCAAAAAATATAAGGAAGCGGCAGGGACTCAAAACCCTACCACTTCCCTCTTGAATTTACTTCTTCATTGATTTTTTGAAAATAATATCAGCTTGTTTTGCTTTTTCATCTGCGATCCTCTCTCTTTCCTCCGCCCTCTTTACAGCTTCCTCAGCGCGAGCCGCTGCTTCATTTGCCTTTAACGTGGCCGCATCGGCTGCCGCCTTGGCAGCCTGCGCATCCTGAGCCGCTTGATCAGCTTTCGCGCCAATCATCTTTTCCTGGGCCTGCACCTGCTCAAGGTCACCTTTTGTTGCACAACCCCCTAAACCAACAGCGAGAGCAATCATCATTGAAATCACCAATAGATTCTTCT
>CAZEKN010000294.1:0-3409 GCA_964512755.1 uncultured Desulfatibacillum sp.
TGACCAGGAAATCCCCGCGCTGCACCTTCAGGTCCACATCCTGCAGCACCGGCTGCCCGTTGAAGGAAAACCAGACCCGGCTCACGTCAATGATGGGTTCGGCCATAGCGTGCACCCTTAGCGGAGGGCGGCCTTGAATTTCCGACCGACCTCGCGCAAATTATCGGCCCAGTTTCCGGCCATCGGGTCGGCGACCACCACCTGCCCTCCGATTTCCCGGGCCACCATTTCGGCGCTCTTCACGGAAAACTGCGGCTGGACGAACACCACTTTGACCCCGTGCTCCCGGGCGTGATGGATGAGCGCCTTCAACTGGGCCGGCTTGGGGTCCTTGCCCTCGGCCTCGATGGGTACTTGTTCCAAGCCATATGCCTGGGCAAAGTAGCCCCAGGACGGATGAAACACCATGAATCCGGCGCCCGAGTTGCCAGCGAACATCGACTTCAGCTCGGCGTCAAGAGCATCCAGCTCCTGAAGGAAATCGACGAGGTTTTCTTCATAACGCGTCCGGTTGGCGGAATCAACCGCAACCAGCGCATCGGCGATATGCTTGGCCTGGATCTTCACCAACGGCGGCGACAGCCACACGTGAGGGTCGGGCGTTCCGGCGTGATGATGTGAGTGCGTGCCGCCCGGACTGGAAGCGGGTTGGGTATTATCGGGTGAAGCCGATCGCCCCTTAGCCTTCCCGTGGGAATGGTGCGCGGAGAGAGCCATCTTTTGGATGCCCTCGTCGGTGTGAACAATCCGCATCCCAGCGCTGGCGGCGGCGATTCTTTTCATCCAGGCCTTTTCGAAATCGATTCCCACCGCAAAATAAACGGCTGTCTTGGCCAGCTCGGCCATCTGCCTGGGTTTGGGCTCGTAAGTATGCGGATCAGCCCCCGTTGGAACGAGAACCGAGACGTCCACAAGGGTCCCTCCGATTCTCTGAACAAAATACTGTTGGGGAGCGATGCTGACGAAAGCCTTCAGCTGGTCAGCATATGCCGGGGAACCAGCTTTGAATAGGCAGATCAGAACAATAATCGAGAAGCCGAATCGCCTCATAAGCGTTCTCCTTTCGAAGGTTAAGCAACTTTATTGCATCAGAAATTTTTTTCTCTCGATCCATGCGGCCGGTCACCATGCCAGCACCATCGACAATATTTAACTCTAAATTTATTATGAATAGAATTCCGACGATTATCGAAGGCGGTGGTCGTACTAAAAATTCATCCTTAAAGTTATACGCAACAATGTTGCATGCATGGTAAAAAGTCAAGCCCTTCCAAAGAACATAACAAGACGGTTCCGGAGAGGATGAGTTACGGTTTCAGAAGCTTCATTCCGTCGCGGGTGTCCTTGACGATGTAGCCAAGGCTCTGGATCGCATCGCGCAGCCGGTCGGACTCGGCCCAGTTCTTGGATTCCCGTGCTCGGTGCCGGGCTTCGACCAGCCGCTGCACTTCGGCCGACAACTCTTCGCGCTGGTCAACCTGGTCCAGGCTCAGACCCAGCACGCGGTCGAATTCTAGAATGGTAGCATGCTTCTCGCTTTGAGGGATGTCGCTTTTCAGCATTTCCTGCACTACCGCCAGGGCGCGCGGCATGTTCAGGTCATCGTTGACCGCTTCCAGGAATTTTTCGCGGTGAGCGGAACTGATGCCCCCGGAGGCGGCTTTGCCGCCATTTGCCACCTCCCGGACCTGGTTGCAGAGATGTTCGAGGCCGTTCTTGGCCGCCTGAATGGACTCGTCGCTGTACTCCATGGGCTTGCGGTAATGGGTCAGGAACGCCGCGAATCGATAGGCCAGCGGCGGGATGCCGCGCTTGACCAGCGCGTTATCCAGCGTGAGAAAGTTCTCCTCGCTCTTGGCCATCTTCTTGCCGCCTTGAATGTTGAGGAAGGCCCCGTGCATCCAGAAATTGAAAAACTTCCGGCCGGTAGCTGCCTCGGACTGGGCGATCTCGTTGGTATGATGGATGTCGATGTGGTCGATCCCGCCGCAGTGGATGTCGAGCTGGTCGCCGAGGAACTGCATGCTCATGGCCGAACACTCGATGTGCCATCCAGGAAAACCGACCCCCCACGGAGAGTCCCACTCCATCTGGCGCCGGGCGCCGGGCGGGGAAAACTTCCACAAGGCAAAATCCGTCGCGTTGCGCTTCTCCGGGTTTTTCTCCACCCGGGCCCCTTCCTGCAGGGCTTCCAGGTTCTGACTCGACAGTCTCGCGTATCCCGGAAACTTGGCGGTGTCGAAATAAATGCCGTCCCTGGTTTGGTACGTGAATCCCTTCTCTTCCAGGATGCGGACGAGGTCGATCTGCTCGGGGATGCTGTCGGTCGCCTTGCACCAGATGGTGGGCTCCAGGATGTTCAGCCGGGCAATGTCCTGCTTGAAGGCTTGGGCGTAGAACTCGGCGATGCCCCAGGCCGTCTTGCCCTCGCGCCGGGACCCGGTCTCCATTTTGTCCTCGCCCATATCCCGATCGCCGGTCAAATGGCCGACGTCGGTGATGTTCATGACATGGCGTACCGCGTAGCCGTTGAAGGTGAGGACCCGTTTCAGGACGTCTTCGAAAATATAGGTGCGCAGGTTGCCGATGTGGGCAAAGTTGTAAACCGTCGGACCGCAGGTGTAGAGGCCGACCTCGCCGGATCGAATCGGAACGAACTCTTCTTTCTGCCGCGTCAAGGTGTTGTACAGGTAAAGCTGCATGCGTCGTCTCCATGAAGGAATTCGCCGGCTGATGTAGCACACCCTGACGCGGCACTCAACCGGTGTGTGCACGATAATACACAAATCCCGCCTGCAAAGACGGCGTGCTGGCGGCGGGAAGAGTCGGGCGGACTCAGAGTTTGCCCTTCTTGAGGATGGCCACGAGCAACCAGACGCCCATGAGGGCGGCCGCCAGAAAGCCGATGATGCCGATGAGCGATATGCCGTAGAACAAGGGGGGTGTTTTGGAGATAACGATCAGGGCCGAGCCGACGATGAGGGCGGCGATGATGATGGCGAAGGCAATGCGATTGCTGATCTGGTCGTGGGTGGCCAGAACCTTTTCAAGGCCGTCGTGTCGGATCTTCAGGCTAAGCTTCTGCTGTCTCAAAAGCCCTGCCAGGTCGAGCAGCTCCTTGGGGAACTGGTTCAGAAACGTGAGCATCCGCCCCGCCAAGTCACCCACGGTTTCGGCCACCCGCTGCGGCTTGAAACGGTCCATGAGCACCTGCTCGATGAACGGCGCCGCCTTGGCAATCATATCGAAATCCGGGTCGAGCATCCGGCCGACCGCCTCTACGGTGCTGATGGCCTTGAGCATCAGGAAAATATCCGCCGGAAGGCGCAGCTGAAACCGGGTGGCGATCTCCAGGAGATCCTGCAGGAGCTTGCCGACCTCGATGTCCTTGAGCGGGCGGAAAAGATGC
>CAZEKN010000295.1:0-3391 GCA_964512755.1 uncultured Desulfatibacillum sp.
CGCTGGCGGCCACCAGGCAGGCGCCGTCCTCGATCCGGCGGGCGAGAATGTCGGGAATCGGAGTGCCTTCCCACTGGCGCACGGCATAGGTCGGGCTGCCGGGGCCTACCAAAATGAAATCGGCCTGGCGCAGGGTGAGAAATGCTTTTTCGGAATCCAGCGCGTCGAGAGTGCCTTTCGATTTGAAAGCGGCCACCGCCATGGGATGGCCAACCTTGTTACGGAAGTACTCAACGGCCTTTGCGGAAATCTGATCCGCGTTGAGCTGAAAACCAGCCGGCGTGTCGATAAACACGGCCCTTGCGTCCGAGCCCAGGCGGGCCAGCAGCTCCTTGTGGACTTCCACCATGGTTGCAGTAAGCTCGCCCGAACCCATGAGGACGATGGTGCCCTTCGCGGACATCCTGGATGATCGCCTTTCCTGAGGGTGAAATGGGTTTAAGGTTTAAAGTTTAAGGGGATGAGATCTGATCCGGCAGGAAATCGATCGGCCGGCCTCCTTATTTTCCCCCTTGGTAAAAGGGGGCCAGGGGGATTTTGAAATCGTCTTCCTTCAAATAACACCTCAGCCTGCCACTGGAAGAACCACCCGCTCTCTATGGTGATATATGGCCCGGCCGTGGGACCCGTAGACCGTCACGACGCCCTTGCCGTAAACCGTCCATTCGCCGGCCGGGCCGTCGTTCAGCAGGCCGGTTTCCTCGTCGATTCCAAGCAAGCACGCATCCGGCAGAAGCCGGGTGAGCGGCGGCGCCCAACTCTTTCCGAACGTGTCGTGGTGCGGCAGCACGCAGTAGCCTGGCAGCAGGTTCAGGCCGGGCATCACCTGCCCGGAGGCCTGATCGAAATAGTGCTCGCACAAGAGCATGGCTCCCGCGCTACTGCCGCCGATGACGGCGCCGGTGTTGTAGGCGATTCGCATCGCCTTCCAGGCGATACTGTCCATCAGAGTTTCAGCCAGGTGGCGGGTGAAGCCCCCCAGCATGAAAACGAATCGGGCGGCTTGCAGCTCCCTGGCCAGCTCCGGCCGGTCGGCCGAGGCGCGATCGATGACGGGAACCGCCCGGACATCGACGGCGCCGAGGCTCTGAAACCAGTCAACCGCGTGCGATCCGGCTCGCAGATCGTTGTCGTCCGGCGCGGCCGCGGCGGGGATGATGCGAATCGGCGCAGACTTCCCGCCGCTGATTGCCATGGCCCGTTCGTCTGATGCCGCCATCCCAGCGTGAAACTCGTTGCCGCCTTCAAGCAGGATAAATCCCATGGTGCCACCATAACACGCTAAATCAATTGAGAATCAAATTAAGGATCGGCCGCTTGATGTCAATCCGGCCATTTTGACATTTCGAGAGCTTCGATGATAGAAATT
Organism: uncultured Desulfatibacillum sp.; assembly: GCA_964512755.1. Lineage (GTDB taxonomy): Bacteria > Desulfobacterota > Desulfobacteria > Desulfobacterales > SpSt-501 > SpSt-501. The sequence continues at coordinate 1,370 of CAZEKN010000295.1, forward strand.
CGGACGTTCACCGATCTGGTCCTGCCCTGAATCCCAGCCGAAGGAGGTTAGCATGAAGATCCATTTCCGGAAATTTATTCTGTCAGTCTGCATTTTCTTCATGGGGCTGGCGCTGCTCGCCGCAGTCCCCGGCGCTCAGGCGGCGTCCTTCCGCCCTGAAAAGAGCATGGACGGCGCCGTAATCGCCACCAGCAAGTTCGCGACCGAAGCCGGCATGCAGGTGCTGCGCGCCGGCGGCAACGCCGTCGACGCCGCGGTCTGCGTGGGCTACACCATGGCGGTGACGCACCCTGTCGCCGGCAACCTTGGCGGCGGCGGCTTTGCCATCATCCGCACCGCCGATGGAAAAATTTTTAGCCTCGATTTCCGCGAAATGGCGCCGGGCCGGGCGACCCGCAACATGTACCTGGACGCCGCCGGCAACGTGGTGCCGAAGCTCAGCCTGGACGGCTATCTGGCTGCGGGGGTGCCCGGCACCGTGGCGGGAATGAGCGCCATGCTCGATCGCTTCGGCACGAAAAAGCTCTCCGGGCTGATGCAGCCGGCGATCAAATACGCTGAAAAGGGATTCGTCGTCAGCGCCCGCAACGCCGAGACGTTCAAGGAGCACCAGCCCCGCCTTTCCAAGTACGCCTCCAGCCGCAAGTACTTCCTCAAACCGGACGGATCCACTTACAAAGAAGGCGACCTGCTGGTGCAGAAGGACCTCGCGAAGACCCTGCGGGCAATTTCCGACCGCGGCCCCAAGGCGTTTTACGAGGGCGGCATCGGCGATCTCATCGAGAAGGACATGAAGGCCAACGGCGGCATCATCACCAAAGATGATCTTAAACGATACAAGCCGATCTGGCGCGAGCCGGTTCGTGGGACCTACCGAGGCTACGAGATCGTTTCCATGGGGCCGCCCAGCTCGGGCGGGACCCATATCATCCAGATGCTGAACATCCTGGAGGGCTTCGACCTAAAGGCCATGGGGCCCAACTCGGCCGCTGCGGTGAACGTGATGGCCGAGGCCATGCGTTTCGCCTACGCCGACCGCAGCGAATATATGGGCGATCCCGATTTCGTGAAGGTGCCCGTGGGCGTCCTGACTTCAAAGGATTACGCCGAGCGCCTGCGCAAGCGCATCGAGCCCGGCAAGGCCACCCCCTCGGACCAGGTGCGGCCGGGCACGTCCTTCAAGACGGAGGGCAGCAACACGACTCATTACTCGGTGGTGGACCGCTTCGGCAACGCCGTCTCGATTACCTACACCATCAACGACTACTACGGTAGCGCCGCCGCCGTGAACGGCGGCGGGTTTCTGCTGAACAACGAGATGGACGATTTCGCGGCCAAGCCGGGCGTGCCCAATCTCTATGGGCTGCTCGGCGGCGATGCGAACGCCGTTGAGCCTTACAAGCGGCCGCTCTCTTCCATGTCGCCCACCATCGTCCTCAAGGACGGCCAGGTGGTCATGGTGGTAGGCAGTCCCGGCGGAGCTCGGATCATCACGACGGTGATGCAGGTCATCTTGAACGCGATCGACCACGGCATGACGATCCGCGAGGCGGTGGACGCCCCCCGGGTGCACCTGCAGTGGATTCCAGACGAATTGCGCATCGAGAAGAACGGTTTGAGCGCCGACACGGCCGAGAAGCTCGCGGTGATGGGCTACAAGATCCAAGTGCGGGCCAACATGGGCGACGTGAACGCCATTATGCTGGACTCCAAGACTAAAGCCTTCTGGATCGCATCCGACCCGCGCAACGAGTTCTGAAGCCGGCCGTTCGCGGTCCGGCCTTTTTCTTGACACCGCTGGGTCGCTATCATAATATGTTATCCCTTGGCTGAAATGGCTTTGCGGCAGGCGCAAGCGAAGTTTTATAAGTCAACAAAAACAAACAAAATCCAGGAGGTGTTCCATGAAAAGACTGTTCAGTGCGTGCATGGTTTTTCTGTTTGTGGTCGGTGCGGTGGCTACGGTCCAGGCGGCCGACAACCTGGTGCTCGCCACCGGCGGCACCGCCGGGACCTACTATC
>CAZEKN010000296.1:0-3371 GCA_964512755.1 uncultured Desulfatibacillum sp.
TCGCCTACACCATGCCCATCTGGGCCATTCTGCTCAGCCGCCTGATCCTGAAGGAACGGGTGACGCCCATGCGCCTGTGGGCGCTGGCGTTCGGATTCGTCGGGCTCTTTCTGCTGCTGTGGCCGGACCTCCGGGCCGTGGAAGCGGCCCCGGCGGGGGTGCTGTTCATGCTGGGGGCGGCGTTCTGCTGGGCGGCCGGAACCGTGCTGGTCAAGTACTTCCAATGGCACATGCCGGCAACCCTGGTGATGGGCTGGCAACTGCTGATCGGAGGGATTCCGATTGTCTTGGGCGCGTTTCTTCTGGAGCCGGTGTCCGCCGTAGCGGTCATTTCGCTGAAGGCGTTCCTGACTCTGATCTTCCTGGTCTTCCTGCCAATCATTTTCTGCCACTGGGCTTTTTTCAGGGTGGTCCAGATCTTCCCCGCCAACGTCGCGGCTCTGAGCACGCTCAGCATTCCAGCGATCGGCGTTTTCAGCAGCGCACTGCTGCTGGGCGAACCCCTCCGGTTTTACGAATTGGCGGCATTGGGACTGGTGGTGGTTTCGCTCGGACTGACCGGTTTGAGCAAGCGCTTGGCCAAATAAAGATATTTTAATCCGGCAAAACGCTTTGCAGAAAACAACCGCCACCGCCACCGCCGCCGCCTCCGGAAGATGAAGACACGGCGGTCGCAGAAATTTCCGAGGTGTAAACGGAGTCGTTTTGGCCGTTGTTGGCCCGCGCCCGGTAGGAGTAGGTCCTGGATGTCTGAACACCAGCATCATGGTAGACGGAGGTGCCGGGAGAGACCCGCGCGATTTCAGCGAATGCGCCCTCCGCGGATTCCCGCCGTTCTATTTTGACGCTCACCGCATCCGAGTAATTGCCATCCCAGCTTAGGACGATCTGGCTGCCCGAAGCCCCGCTGACCGCAAACCGCGACGGCGGCGCGGGGATGTTCAGGAGGCTGTTGGAGGCGTTGATGCGTCCGGCCGTGAAGATTTTGCCCGACAGATCGGCCAGGCGGTCGACGCCGTCCAAAATGCGGGCCCTCACCTGAGAAGCGGCCAGCCCGGGGTTTGCGTTCCAGACCAACGCCGCCAGCCCGCTGACGTGCGGACCCGCCATCGACGTACCGGAGCCGAACGCATAATCATTGTTCACGTAGGTGCTTAAAATGGAATCCCCCGGAGCGGCGAGGTGCACCGTTGCAGCCCCGAAGTTCGAGAAGGAGGCGAGCCGGTCGTTGGGGTCGGTCGCCGCAACCGCAATGATGTTGGGCAGGTCGTAACCGGCCGGATAGCTCGGAACCCGGTCGTTGTCGGCGCCTTCGTTGCCGGCTGCGACGACCAACAGGATGCCGGAGTCATTCAACAGGCCGATCGCATCGTACTCCGCCTGAGAAAAGTCGGCACCGGCATAACTGGCGTTGACGACCTTGGCACCCTTCACCCGCGCATACCCCATCGCCTCGATGACATCCGCCACCGTGCCGTTGCCCTCGGCGTCAAAGGCCCGCAGGGCCATGATTTGTCCGTCCCAGCAGAGGCCGGTGACGCCCTGGGCATTGTTGCCCACGGCTGCGATCGTCCCAGCCACGTGGGTGCTGTGGCCGTTTTCGTCCAGGGGGTCGTTGTCATCGGCAACGAAGTCCCAGCCCATCGAGTCGTCGATGAATCCGTTGCCGTCGTTGTCGACCCCATCGCCGGCCGTTTCAGCGAAGTTGGCCCAGATGTTCGCGGCGAGATCCGGATGCCCGTAATCCACGCCGGAGTCGATCACCGCCACCGGCGTTGCAGCGCAGTCGGTGGCCGTGTTCCAGGCCGCCGGGGCGTTGATGATCGGCAGGTTCCACTGCGAAGGGTACGAAGGGTCGTTGGGGTCCAGCGCCAAGTGGCGGTAGTAATTCGGCTCGGCGTATTCCACCGCCGGATCCTGGCCCAAGATGGCTTGCGCCTCGGCGACGGAGATATCCGGCTCCAACTTGACGCGGTGCACGCCTTTCTGATCCAATTGTTTAAGTGATCGGATCCCCAGGCGAACGCGGTCGAATTCATTGATCCGAGTTGGGACGGTACCTTTAAATTTAACCAAAATCTCCCCTGACGCAAAGGAAGTGTTTTTGGGATCGGCATACGCCGTGGGCCTAAAACCGAGACCACTCGACACAACCAGTGCAAATGTCAAAACGATCAGAACCCTAATCTGGGCATTGAAGCTTCCCCTGAATGCGTTCACGTTTTCCTGCCTTTTCGGTTCACTCAGCCGTGGCGATCTGCGTGCGGCTGCCGGCGAGCAGCGCACCATCGCAGGAGAGATTCTTAGAACCCGTTTATTTCTTGAAGTCATCATAATTGTCAGCGGTATGTGCGTCAAGGCATCCAGTTTTCAACTTGTATGCATTTTGCGTGGAGCATCATCTTTCGGAGGTTAATGAATACGGCTCGATCTGCCGATCAAAGCGATACGGGATTCAACCGTTTCCGCAACGGCCGATACACCCTTTCGAATCCAAGAAAGGAAACCATCATGAAAGAATCAACTTCCCGCTGGAGCCTTGCCACTGCGTGTGGCTTGCTCATCGGTCTATGGGCAGGCCAGTTTCTGGCGCCACCGAGCGGCTGGGCAGATTATGCCCGCGTGCCCGAACCTAATCCGCCGGCCGTCGACCTGGGAGGTGCTGGAATCCGGGCGACGGCCGCGGTTGAACGTCGGACGGCCTCAGCAACCGAATGGACCTACCATAAGACCAGCGACAACCTTCACCCCGATGGAAACGAGCAGCAGTTTTTGTGGCTCATGAATCGAGCGCGGTCCGACCCAGCGCAGGAGGGAATCTGGCTGGCGACGATGGACGATCCCGATGTTGCCGCCGCGCGAAATTATTTTAGTGTGGACACCATCGTCCTCCAAAATGAATTCTCCGGCTATGCCGCCAAGCCTCCGGCCGCCTTTGACGCTCGGCTCTATCAGGCCGCCAAGGCCCACTCCGATTATTTGATCAGCATTGACGGGCAGAACCACGACAATCAAATCGCCCGAATCACCGATGCTGGCTTCAATTATAGCCAAGCCGCCGGTATTGTTTTTTCGTATTCGGACCATACCATTTTCGGCTATGCCGGCTTCAACATCGATTGGGGCAACGGGACGGCTGGCACCCAGGACCCGCCGGGCCACCGCTACGCCATCATGTCCCTCAGCGGCAACTACACCAACGCCGGGATCGCTGTGGTGCCGGAGGCCGTACCGGAGACGGCCGTGGGCCTCCAGGTGATCTCCGGCAACCTGTGCGAAGCGAATACCGGCTTCCCCGACCACTATAACCGTTTTGTCGTCGGTACGGTCTGGGAGGACACGAACTCGAACGATCAGTACGATCCCGGCGA
>CAZEKN010000297.1:0-3366 GCA_964512755.1 uncultured Desulfatibacillum sp.
GCACCGACCGCGCCAACGCGGCGCGGCGCGTGCTGGAGGAAAACGGCATCCGCGAAAAACAGATCACCGGCGTCAATGGGTACGCGGACCGACGGCTGAAAAACCCTTCCAAGCCCCTGGATTTTTCCAACCGACGCGTGACCATTCTGGTCGCTTATTCCATCAACGGCGCGCCCGGCACCCAATCCATCGCACCGGCGGCCGTGCCGGTCGTTCCGCGGCCGGCTGTCCTCGGAAAAAGCTGACCCGTGTTTTGACTTCGTTGCATCCTTTCAAGTATAGTCCTTTGAGACACCTCAATTGTCCTGTCGCTTCGCGAACCTGTGCGTCTTAAGAGATCCTCGCAATTATAGGAGGACCCGACCATGATCCCCCAACGAATGGAAGCTTGTTTGCGGGGTGTGATCCCCGAGGCCATCCTGCAGAAGAGAACCCGGCGCAGGGACGGCCGCTGTCATCTCGTCCTGGATTATCGGGACGAACACCTGCTGGCGCGAATGGGCATCGTTTGCGACGTGCTCGGCCCCAAGCTGGTGGCATTCATGTGGGATGAAGCATCCGCCGACGAGATCGGCGGCTATCTGGTGGTGGACAACCTGGCGATGGGCGCGCCGTCGATGGGCGGCATCCGCATGCTGAACGAGATCACGCCCGCAGACATCCACAACCTGGCGCGGGGCATGACCCTTAAGAACGCGGCCGCCCATTTGCCTTTCGGCGGCGGCAAGGCCGGCATCCTGGCCGACCCGGCCGCGTCGCCCGAACAGCATACCCGGGTGATCCGCGGTTTCGCACGGCTGCTCCGCCGCTACCGCCACCTGTATATACCCGGTCCGGATGTGGGTTCCAGCGACGCCGACATGAAAACCATCGCCGTCGAGAACGGCCTGGACGGAGCGTTATCCAAGCCAGCGGAGATGGGCGGCAACCGCATCGATGAGCTGGGCGCAGCGGCCGGCGGGGTGATTATCGCCCTTGAGCGGTTGATCGACCTCATGCCGCGCCTGACGGTGCTGCCTCAGTTTGCGCAATTGAAAATGCCGGCACCCGACGAGGTGACCGTCCTCATTCAGGGCTTCGGAGCGGTCGGCGCGCATGCCGCCCGCCTGTTGCGGGAGCGCCTGCCGGCCGCCCGCGTGGTCGGTGTCAGTGACCTCGAAGGCTACCTGTTCGGGCCGGCGGGGCTTCCGGTAGAGGAGCTGTTCGGGCTCTGGAAGCAGCATGGAACGGTCACCGGCCGCTACTTCGGCGACCGCATCCAATCCGGGCGGCCGCGGCAGCCCATCCAATTCTCCACCGCTGCCGACAACCTTCTGAGGGAGTCCGCTTTCTGTTTCGTGCCGGCCGCGCCCGTTTTCAACTACTTGGGGGTGCTGCCCTCTGAGCGATGCTCGATGAGCGTCGAGCGTATGGGGGCCTGGTCCCTGATCGTCGAGGGGGCCAACACTTACTCGCCGGACCCCAACCGCAAAGCGGCGCGCACCCGCATGGAGCAGGTGGTCTATCGACAGAAAGGGGTATTGATCGCCACCGACTACCTCGTGAACTCGGGCGGGGTCATTTTCGCGGCTCAGGAGCAGATCCTGCCGACGCCGCCGGAGCTTCAGATTCCGGAGGGAATGCTCGGAAACCGTCCGGCCGTGGATGCCTGGCTGCGGGAGCATGCAGTAGATTTTGCCCGGCTCTCCGAGAATCGACTGGAAGCTGGAGGCGGTTACCGGGAGAAGGTGATCCGCCGGAATATGACCGAGCTCGTGGACCTGCTGGCGTCCAATTCGGACCTGCTGCCCTGCCAGGCGGCGGAACGCATCAGCGTGCGCCGGCTGGCCGAAAAGGAAGGCGAGCGCACGGCCAAGGACATCATGGAGCCGATGCCCATGGTGCGGGTCAACACACCGCTGACCCGGGTTGCAGCCTTGATCGTGCAGGGGCGAGGCAACATCATTGCCGTGCTGGGAGACGACGAAAGCCTCGTCGGCGTGCTGACCACCTGGGACATCACGCGTGCGGTGGCGGAGGGGACCTGCGAAGGAAGCCTGGAGGCCATTATGACGAAACGGGTCGTTTCGGCCGGGCCCGCTGCGCGCATTCCGGACATCGTGCGCGAACTCGAGCAGAACCGCATCTCGGCCATGCCGGTCGTCGAGGAGGGCCGGGTGCTCGGCATGGTCAGTTCGGACCTCCTGGCCCAACGCTATCTGCCGCAGCTCCTGCGGGCACAGGAGGTCGCCGCCGGAAATCGTTCGGCGCGATCATGACGCGGCGACGGCGGGTTGCGGGCCTCCCAAAAGCCGTCGGTGCCGAAAAGAATCACCTGCCCGTCGCATGGGAAAGGCGCCGCGCAGAGTCCCTCGAAGCGCCATGCTCCCGTCGTCGCGACTCATCGCGCCAGGGATCGGACTGACTGAATGCACGAACGGCTGTAGTCAATGAGGGCGTCCAGTTTCTGCTGCGCCCGGCCGGAGTCGATTGACTGCGCCGCGCGCTGAATCCCCGCTTTAAAATCGGAATCCAGCCCGGCGGCGACAAAGGCCGCGGACGCGTTCACCAGCACGACATCCCGGCGGGGTCCTTTGGCTCCCTTGAGAATGTCGCGAATGATCTGCGCGTTTTCGCGCGCACTGCCGCCGCGGATGTCGGCTTGCGCCGCCCGAGGCAGCCCGAGGGCGTCAGGGGTCATCTCGAAGGTTTGAATGGCCTGATTCTTGAGATGGGCGATGCGGGTCGGCCCGCAGATGCTGATTTCATCGAGGGTGCCCTCGCCGCAGAAGACGAAGGCCTCGCGCGTGCCGAGGTTTTTCAGTACACCGGCCATTTTTCCGGTCAGAGCCGGATCGTACACGCCGAGCACCTGAATGGAGGCTCCCGCCGGATTAGTCAGCGGGCCGAGCAGGTTGAACAGGGTGCGGAACCCGAGCTGGCGCCGAACCTCCGCGATGCGGGCCATGGCCGTGTTGAAAAGGGGCTCGTACAAAAACCCGATGCCGATCTCGCGGATGCACGTCTCCACGGCCGTGGGAGGCACATCCAGGTTGACCCCGAGCTGCTCCAGTACGTCGGCGCTGCCGCAGGCGCTGGACACGCAGCGGCTGCCGTGTTTGGCGACGCGCACCCCGGCGCCGGCCGCCACCAGGGCCGTGGCGGTTGAAATATTGAAGGTATTGGTGCCGTCCCCGCCCGTGCCGCAGGTGTCCAGGATGGTTTCATCGTCGATGTTGATCTCCTCCCGGTCCAGGTTGACCAGGTGGTTGCTCACATCGATCCGGCGCGCCTGGCTGCGAGCCACCCGGGCGGCCGCAGTGATCTCCTCCTCGGTTTCGCCCTTCATCCGCAGAGCGGTCAGAAAAGACCCCACCAGCACGGGCG
>CAZEKN010000298.1:0-3353 GCA_964512755.1 uncultured Desulfatibacillum sp.
AAAAAAGTGCAAACTCATACCATACGGGCCGACCAGGTCAAGGCTGAAATCGACCACCGCTGCCACCAGGCGGCTAAAGTCATTCGACAATTAGGTCGATGACAACGATATGGATAGTGGCGCAAAGCGTACCGACCCAGGCCGGAATCGGTCGAAGGCAATGAAAAAAACGACCGCCGACTACATTATCGATGGTTCGATTGTCATCGACTCGATTGAGGTTTTTTCCAGGATCCTCATGGAGTTCCCCGGTCGCCCGGAACTCATGAGGATGCATGCAGACCTGTTGGCCAAAGGGCGCTTAAAAACTGCCGCGGTTCGCCAATACGACGAAGCCGCATTGCTGTTTCTGCACTCGGGCAGGCTCTTGCAGGCGTGGGTTGCCAAAATCCTGCAGTGGCAGCTGCAACGGCCGCCCCGGGACCTGCTCGTCGAATTTCATCGGGCGATCGAGAGCGCCCCTCACAACGGTTCCCCTGCCGATGATTTCATTCAGAACCTCGATCCGCTGGAACGCATGGCCGTATTTTCGCATTCGCGACGCATCGGTGCACCAGCTGGAACGAGCATCCTCATGGCCGAAAAGCGTCATGCCGATCTTTACCTCGTCGTTTCAGGGGGACTAAGGGAATCCTGCTATGAGATGATTTCGCAAAAAACCATGTTCCGGCAGGAAACCTGCCGGGTGCTGGGGGAATCCGATTCATTTGGGGAGGTTTATCCTTTCTCGGAAGAGATCCCCACCCAGCCGCATATTGTGACCAGCACACGGGTTGAACTGCTTGTGATCTCAAGACGCCGCTTGATTCGCGCCTGCCGAAAGTATCCCAACGTGGAAAGCGGGGTCATCCGGCTTTGCCGTAGCCGGTCCAAACGAAAGGCAGAAGCCGGATCGAATGGGATCCGTAAAGGGCTGCGCTATACGATTCCAACCCGCATGAGCATCGAAATATTTCCGGTTGGCAAAAATGAGCCGCCCATTATCCTGACGGGCTATTGCCGCGATTTATCGGTCTCGGGGGTATCCTTCTTGCCTGAACACAACGGGGCCAACTCCACCTTGGGCGTTCCGGTCGACATGGATGGCCTCATCCGCCGCCGTGTCCGCGTCACCATTCCGGCCGAGGAATTGTCTATCTCGATTTCTGGACAAATCGTGCGCAAACGCAGCATGGTGGTAAAGGGTATCACCATCCAATCCCTGGGCATTCAATTCGCCAAGATGCCGCCCCGTCTTCGAGGAGCCTTTTTTGCATTCGCCGAGAGTACGAAAAATACCTGACCTCCACGGATTCGCGCTCTCTTGTAAATCACCATGCCCCGGCCCACCGTCTCTGAGTGCCGGGCCGGGCACCCCGTCCATGTGCGCTGCCAGATGCGGATAGTCGGAAACGCGCAGCCCACCGTGGCATCATCGCTTCCTTTCTGGTAAACCTGAGCCGAGCTTACCGACCTTCGACAACCGCCCTGCGGGGGTATAATCGCCAATGAGTATGACTCGGCCTTTGGCACCTTTCTGGGATGAATTGATGGAATTAGGATTCGCTACCATCCTGGGAGGAGTGCTGCTGCCCCTGGCCCTGTTGGCCGCTTTATGGCGTGGCACCTACCACAGCCGAATCGAATGGTTGCTGCAAGTACTTTCCGCTGGCTCATACCTGGCGATGATCGCTGTTGCGGGCCCATGGCTGCTGGCGCCGTGGTACTTGCCATACGGCTACGCGGTTCTTTGCTCGGTGGCCGCAGGGGCCGCCTGGTACCGGGCCGGCCGCCATGGGCCGCAGGCCCCGAGGCGCATCAAGCCCGGTTTAACGACCGCCAGCACTCTGGGGGTAACCGTATTCTGCACGAGCATGCTTTGCTGGGCGCTGAGCGGGTACAGCCCGCCGGAAGGCCTGTCCATCCAGCTATCGTCGCCGCTGAAGGGCGGAACTTATTATGTCCTCAACGGAGGCTACTCCATTCTGATCAATCCGCACATGAAGACCCTGGCGCGCGAATCCCTTTCGGAATATCGGGCGCAGAGCTATGCGCTCGACATCGTCCGCATCGACCGGTTCGGCCTAAGAGCGGAGGGGTTATGGCCGGAAGACCTGCGGCGTTATCACATTTTCGGGGAACCGGTGTACGCACCCTGCACGGGAGTCGTCGCTCAGATCGAAGATCAATTGCCGGACCAAGATCCCCCGCAGACCGGTCGCCGGCATCCGGCCGGAAACTTCGTCAGGCTGGAATGCGGCGAAGCCGATGTGTTGCTGGCGCACCTGATGCATTCCAGCCTTACGGTAGGTTCCGGGCAAAGGGTTCAGACGGGGCAATTGATCGGAAGGGTGGGGAACTCGGGCTTGTCGACGGAGCCGCACCTGCACCTTCACGCACAGCACCGGGGCCCCGAACATAATTTCCTGGCGGGAGAACCTATGCCGATCTGGATCGACGGTCGAATTCTGGTGCGCAACAGCCGGTTGACCGTCGGAAATTAAAACTCCAATGAATCGTATTTGATTTCAGCATAGTATTCCATAACCCGTTTGACGTAGGCTTGCGTTTCGGGAAAGGGGGGAACGCCGTCATGGCGCAGCACGTTTTGAACGCCGGCGTTGTAAGCGGCAAGCGCCATTCTCAAATCTCCATCGAAACGATCCAGCAGCCACTTGAGATGCCTTGCCCCGGCATTCACATTTTCTGCAGGGCTGTAGATATCAACGACATCAAGCGCGTCGGCGGTGATCGGCATCAACTGCATCAACCCCCTGGCGCCCTTTTTTGATCGAGCGCTGGGGTTGAATTGCGATTCCGCCATGATGACGGCCATAATAAGATCCGCATCCACATGGTGGCGACCGGCAGCCTCATGAATGATCCGGTCAAACGGCACGAGTGCCGGTTCACTGTTGGGAACAAAAGGTGCCGCGGTAAGCCCGGAGATATCGCCATCATCCGGATTCAAAAAAGCGAAGTCAGGGAAGGCGTCATCCCGAACGATCAGCTTTCCCAGAGGAGCATTGCCCCTTTCCGTCTCGGCCGGCAGTTTGATATCCGCTATGCAAACCAGTAAGCCCAAAACAAGAGCAAACGCCCATCCCATGGATTTCTGGATCAGTTTCTTTTTGGGGCAGTCCTCTTCACGATAGACCATGACAGTCCCCTCCTTTCACACCACAGCGCCTAACCAGCGTTCCGACATCCCCCGACCCGGCGCGCTTCGGTCCATAACTCAGCAAAAACCATGCACTTAACGCGGCAAATCGAATTTTATGTGGTTTTTTGGCCGGTTAGGAACCCCCTTCGCGCAGTCAGCCTCTCGGGTTGGGCAACAGCCTGGATAGGCCTGAGAAAACAATTCCTCCAGT
>CAZEKN010000299.1:0-3348 GCA_964512755.1 uncultured Desulfatibacillum sp.
TCGGTATGGCGCGTCGGTCCATCTGCAGCGGTTCGATGCCCATCATCGTTTTCAAGAAATCCCTTGTCCGATCGCCGGCCCGACATCGCCGATGCGGAACGGAAAGGTTCCGTTCCGGCGGTCGCGGAGGAAGGTTTGCAGCGTTTCGGAAATGACGCGGAACGCGATCTGATCCCAAGGGATCTCGGCTTCCGTGTAAAACCTCACCTCGAGGCTTTCTTTGCCGGGCCCCTCCCCCACATCCGCCACCCGGCCTCTAAACATAAAATAGATCTGGTTGATGTGGCAAATATTGAAGAGCCGATACGGAGTCAGATCATCGACGCGAGCTCCGGTTTCTTCACGAGTCTCGCGCTCGGCACAGGTGGACACGGATTCCCCGTTTTCAAGATAGCCGGCCGGCAGGGTCCATTTTCCGTAGCACGGTTCGATCGCCCGGCGGCACAGCAGAATCCGCCCCTCATACTCCGGGATGCATCCAACCACCACCCGCGGGTTTTGATAGTGGATGGCGCCGCAGGCCGGGCAGATGAACCTCCCGCGGTCGTCGCCGGCCGGTGTCGCGAACTCCAAAAGGCTGCCGCAATCGCTGCAGAATTTCATTTGACACCCATCAAAAAATCATCATGGGACTAATCCCACCGATGGACAACCGGCGAATGGGTTATCGTCCAGGCGCCCTTGTCCCGGTTCTGGCCGTCTTTGAACGTGAGGTAGCTGTAGCGGCCGTAATGAGTAATCTTGGCAGCGGCGTTTTCCGCCGCCGCCGACGGACCCGGCAGGAAGATCCCCATGACCCGCAGGGGGTCGCCGGGATGCGGTATCACGCCGAAAAACGTGTCGGCGTCGGCTGGAATGATAGAGTTTTCCAGAGAGACGCCGTCTGCGGTGAACCGCAGACCGGCCGGCGCCATTCGCAAAAAGCTTCGATCGCGCGGCAGACCCACCCATATAATGTCGCGCTTTTCGAGGCGACCGGGGCCGATCTCATCTTCATGAGCCACCTCCGGATGGCGCAGCCCCAGCGAGCGGGCGATGAGTTCGGCCAGCCGCCGGCCGCTGCCGCCGGCCTGCTCGCATGTCACCAGCATGATGGACGAAGAGCCCTTCAGCGAATTGATGCTCGGTGGGATCTCGGCTGGATCCAGCCGTCGCAGCGTATGGCAGTCCGGATCGACCCTCATCCGCTTCGGCTCGGAAACCCCCGTGAATTCGAACCGGCCGGATGCCTCGGACAGGCGAACGGTTTGATCCAAGCGCCGGTCGCGGGTTTCGATGACCAGTTCCATTTCGACATTAAAGAAAGGCTTCTCCTGAACCAATCGGCCCGTGACGGACTTCGCTCCGAAGGCTGGTTCGTCCCTGACCTCTTCCAGGCGCACCCGCGGCGCGCCCTTGCGTTTGACCCATTGGTCGAAGAAGCCGTTTAGGGATTGCCCCGACCGGCGCTCGAACGCCTGGCGCAGATCGTCCCAGGATGCCGGTTGGAACCGTCTCTCACGATAGATATCCCGCAGCCCGCCCCAGAAAGCGTCCTCGCCGATCAACCGACGCAGCATGTGGAACACCATGACGCCCTTGTCGTAGCCCACAGCCTTGGTAACCGTGTCGGTTCGGCTCAAAAAGCGCGAAAGCGGAAAATCCTTCGCCGGCGGCACCAGGGTCGAGTAATTGCGCAGCGCCTGGAGTCGATAGTCTTTGGCCTCGGCCGGCGATTCCATTTCCCGGTAGAGGTAATCGGAGACGTAAGTGGTCAGCGCCTCGCTCCAGTTGCCGGATTCGAATTCGACATAAACGCCGTTGCCCCACCAGCAGTGCGCGATTTCATGGCCCAGGCTGGTGGAAAGAACGAAGGGCAGGCGCAGCACGCTGCTTCCCAGCAGTGTGTAGGAGGGAAAGCCGAATCCGGTGGGAAAGAAATTTTCCACCACTGCGAACTTGGGAAACGGATAGGGTCCGAAAAGGTCCGAATAGAGCTGCAAATAGTTGGCGGTGGCTTCCAGGAAGGCCGGGGCCAGATCCTGGTTAGGGGCCAGGAAATAGGTGGCGGCCGTGACATCGCCGACTTTTCGCTCCTGCACCTGGTAGGCTGCGGCCGACAGGGCCAGGCCGCGTGCGGCGTGGTCAATGCGCCACTCAGATAGGGTCCGGCCGTCTTGGGTGACATGACCGAGGCATTGCCCGGCCGTGACGGCGATGATGCCGTCGGGGGCCGTGACTCTCAGCATGAACGAATCCTGGCCGTCCACCAGGTCGGGGTACCAGCCGGCGCCGGACAGCAGAAAGGTCCCGGCCGACGATATGGAAGCGGTGACGCCGAAGCCGGGGTTATCCGTGTTGAGCGGCTGGACCGGGAGGGGATCGTTGAATACGGCCTCATACGCAATGACGACTTCAACCACGCGGCGGCGTTCGTCCGATTCGAGCGGAATTTCCAGCTCCGAATTTGAAAACTTGAAGGTGCAAGGCTTGCCGTCGGTCTCGACCCGAATCTGGGTCACCCGCTCGGAAAGCGAAAATATCAATTTATGCCGGTCGTCGACACGGATGCTCATCCGGTCATGGCCCATCAGCATGTGGGCGGAGGGGACCAGCTCGATGGAAAGGTCGTGAGTCACCTGAAGGGCGGCAGCCCCTGCCGGCGGCAGGGCCGCACCCGAAATCAGGAGGACGGCCGCCCACGCACCGATAACGATCGCAGGGATCGGCATGGAGGCAGTTCGTTTTCTGTGTGAATCATCGCGCATGGTTTTAAGCTTCGATTTTAACTACCATATTCCGTTTGTCAAAAACAGTCCTCGTTTTCCGTCGTCCCTGGATGACACCGCCTCCCCGTCTGGCGCGCCATCCGACCATGGAACGCCCATGCTTTATTTTTGGAGGGGATTGCTATATAAGGGAGATGGCAAGCCGTCCGTCAAACTCCCAACTCCAATCGGAGGAATTTGCGACTCATGACCGCTTTGAAGAGGAAAACCAGACGCTACCTGATGGTGGGACTGATGTTCGTTTTCATGCCCGGTTTGCTTTGGGATGTGGGGCAGTTCATGGCGGAGCTGCAAGCCGTCCGCAACCTGGGCCAGAACGAAGGCGCGCTCGACCGCACGGTCGGCAACCACTGGAATGCCGGCTTCGGCGCCGGTGTAGCGTATGCCGCCGAATCCAGTCAGCCGGCTCTCGTTCGCAAAAAGCTGCCGGAGCTGACGCCGGCGACGCCCCCCCCCCGCGTCGAATCCCCGCCGGCTCCGCAAGCACCGGCCGCACCGCCTGCGGCGACGGAGCCGGAGAAGCCCAAGGGGGTCGCGGCCTCCGAGCCGGCTCCGCCGGCCTCCGCCCCCCTGCCCGAAC
>CAZEKN010000300.1:0-3346 GCA_964512755.1 uncultured Desulfatibacillum sp.
GGGCCGCATCGAACACGGATTCCGGAACCTGGACGGCGTTGCCGGCGATCATCAAAGCCACCATCGTGTCGCCGACCGCCCGGCCGAAGGCCAGGATGAGGCCGCTCAGGATTCCTTCTTTTGCATAGGGCAGCATCACGAGCCGCAGTTTTTGGGAAGGCGTCGCGCCGAGGGCATCGGCCGCATCCAGATAAGACTTGGGCACCCGGTCCAGGCTGTCGCTGAAAAAAAGGACCATGGTGGGAGATATCAGCACCGCCAGCATCAGCGCGGCGCTGAAAACGCAAAGCCCGGAGCCGCCGCCATGGAGGCCGCGGACGATCGGCACCAAAAGGAAAATACCGACGAAGCCGTAGATCACGGTGGGGATTCCGGTCATGAGCTGGACCATCCGCCGGAACGGGCGGCTCAGCCATACAGGGCCGATCGCCGCGGCGAAACCGGCGCACCCGAGGCTCACGGGGAAGGCAAGGATGAGGCTCAGCAGGGAGATGGCGAGAGTGCCCGCGACCATCGGGAAAATGCCGTAGGCCCCCGCCGCCGGCGCCCAGGCGCCCGTCAGCAAATCGACGAACAGGCCGCTGCGCAGGAGGGGAAATCCCAGGACGAGCATGAACCCGAAAATGAGCAGGGTGGCGGCGGTGCTCGCAACGGCCGCGAGGAAAAACCCGCTTTCGAGGATCCTCTCGCGGAGTCCGCTCATTTCGCCGGGATGAAGCCGTTGGCCGAAATGATCTTCTGGCCTTCGGCCGTGTAGAGAAACTCGATGAATTTTTTGGTGAGGCCGGCCGGCTCTCCCTTGGTGTTGCTGTAAAGGCCCCGCGCGATGGGGTACTTTCCGGAGGTGACGGTCTCATGGGTGGGAGCGACACCGTCGACGGCGACGGCGGCAACCGTCGGGTCGATATGGCCGACGGATACATAGCCGATGCCGGCCGGATCCTGTGCGATCGCCGTTTTCATGGCGCCGTTCGATACCACCACGTTGGCCTTGGACGCAACCTCGCCCTTTTTCAGGCCCTTTTCCCAGAATACCTCGCGGGTGCCGCTTGCCTCATCCCGGGTGTAGAGGGAGATCTTCCGGTCCTCCCCTCCGACCGCCTTCCAGTTGTCGATCTTGCCGGCGAAGATGTCGATCAGCTGCGAGCCCGTGAGCGCCCGCACCGGGTTGTTGGGATTGACCACGACGGCTACCCCGTCGATGGCCCATTGATAGAGCTTCAGGCCGTAGCGGGCGATCTCATCGTCGGTCGGCTTGCGGCCCGAGTTGCCGATATCCACCAGGCCCTCGCCGACCTGTTTGATTCCCACGCCCGATCCGCCGCCGGCAATGGTGATCTGGATGTCCGGATGAGCGGTCATGACCTGCTTGGCCGCCTCTTTCATCACCGGAATGTGCGCCGTGCCACCGGAGACCTTGACCGTACCTTTTTCACCCTTGAAAGGCGCCAGATCATCTGCGTAGGAAGAGGAGCAGCAGAAAAGAAATGCCCCCATGAACCCCACCACCACCATCATCCCATTTTTTTTCATCACAGCGCCCTCCTGTCCTTGTTAGGTTTGAATGCGGATTTAAAACATGCGTTTTAAATCCTGTCCAATTGAAAAACTCGATAGGTTTCTCAAGACACATTGAATTTAACTATTTGACTTCCAATTCGGCGTGGAGGTAAGAGTTCAGCCATCCTATTGAAGAGGTTACTCCATGTTCTTCTACCGCGGCTTTACCTGAGTGGATTACCTGGACGCGATCCGGGTGAGTTGCGCGAAGGGTCAGGCCGAGGTGCCCGCTGTTCTTCCTCACTAATCATCACATCACCATATCACCTCTGCCTGAGCCAAAATCAGCTCCCAATCTGAAGGGGCAATGGTGCTGGGCACCCCACGGTCTTCAAAACCGTCGGCCTCGTCTCACCCACGAGGAGGAGGTTCGATTCCCCTTGCCCCTTCCAAACGGGTTGACCATCGCTGCGATATGGATAGACATTTCACGATTGGATTCGCCGGGCATGTCGATCACGGCAAAACGACGCTGGTGCGCTGCCTGACCGGGGTGGACACGGACCGCAAGCCGGAGGAAAAGCGCCGAGGCATGTCCATCGAAGCCGGTGTCGCCCCCATGGATCTGCCTTCCGGCAGGCGGGCCGCAATCATCGATGTCCCCGGCCACACCGATTTTCTAAAGAACACCATCCGCGGGCTCAACAGCGTCGATCTGGGGGTTCTGGTAGTTGCCGCCGATGACGGCGTCATGCCGCAGACGCGAGAACATCTGGAGATCCTAAAATTTTTCAAGGCGTCGTCTGGCTTGGTCGTATTGAGCAAAACGGATCTGGTCGATCAGGACACGGTCGAGCTGGCCGAACTCGAAGTGCGGGAGCTGTTGAGTGGGACATTTTTAGATAATCGCCCCCTGTTCAAGTTCACTGCAAAAAACCCCGACCTTTCAACCGAGCTTGCTGAGGGCATCGATGCCGCGCTGACCGAATTGCCAGCTAAAACATCCGAACTGCCATTCCGGCTATGGGTAGACCAAGTCAGGAACCTCTCAGGCCACGGCACGGTCGTGAGCGGAACCATTTCCTCCGGGGTGATCCGGTGCGATGACGAAGTTCAGCTTCTCCCAACCGGCACCAGAGCCCGTGTACGCGCTCTCAAATCTCACGGAGTTGCCCTGACTCAGGCAATTTCCGGCCAGAGGATCGGAATCAACCTCCATCGCGTTCCGATCGAAGAGGTTGTCCGGGGCATGGCCCTTGCGACACCCGGTATGTTTCATCCAGCTTCGATTCTCAATGTGGATATCCAGGTTCTTCCCAAAGCCGCCAAGGGCATCGCCAATCGTCAAAAAGCAAAAGTCTACCTGGGCACATCCATAGCCAATGCGATGATCGTCCTGTTGGAGGGGAACCGGATTAGGCCGGGTGAAACCGGGCTTGCCCAGATTCGACTGTTAAAACCGATTGCCGCTTTGCCTCAGGATGCCTTCGTAATTTCGCCTTTGAACCAGAATACGGTGATTGCCGGTGGCAGGGTGCTGGAAACGTCGCAAGAGAAGTATAGAGCATCCAAATCCGGAGCGATTCTCCCACTCCTCAAGGCTCTTCAGTCGGCGGATGTCAACGCTTATGCGGAACGGGTTTTCTCGAATTCCACGGGCCGCCTCATCACCGCCAGAGAGCTGTCTGTTAAAACCCGGCTGCCATACCCTCAGTTCGAATCGTTCATCAGTTCAAGAGTCCAGAAAAAAGAACTCATCTACATCAAAAACCACGGGGCCATCAGAACAATTCATATGGCCGCCATTAAGAGCCGGTTTCTCGATACTGTCGAAGAGGCGTTCCGC
>CAZEKN010000301.1:0-3345 GCA_964512755.1 uncultured Desulfatibacillum sp.
AGGAGCCCGACGGCGATACGATCGTCCCGCTCTTCTCGAAGATCTCGATGAACCGCCGGGCGGCCACCCGGGCTTCCCGCCGGAAGCCGGAGTTGAAAGCGGGCTGGCCGCAACAGGTTTGATCCGTGGGGCAGTCCAACGTCAGGCCGAGGTCCTCCAATACGCGGGCCATGGCTTCGGCCACATGGGGCCACACCGCGTCGACCAGGCATTGAATGAACAACGTGATTTTTTGGGTCCTCATCTTGATTCCGTATATTCGACATGTGCCGATAAAGAAGGTGATAATTAGCCTGTTTTATCTGAAAAATCCAGACCTATACGCAGGGTTGGGGGGCTGATATAAGTTACCCCTCAGCCTTTCCTGGCAGGCGGCACTGTGTTAAGATTCTTCAACTTTCAAATCGGACCGACCTCTACGTCATGAACCTAAATCCCGCAGCCCTCATCGAACTGGCCGAAAAAATCGAACAGCTGGCCCAATTCCAGGATACCATCGAATTTCCCGCCAGCATTTCGCGGATCTGGGAGGCGTTTCTGCGGGATGCCCGGAACCTGATCGAAATTGAAAGCGCTGCGCTGTTCACGGTGGACGAGAACACGCAGGAATTTGTGCTGGCCCATGCCGCCCCCGGCTCTCTCAAGGCGGAGTTTCAAAAAGAGATCGACGCCCAAATCGAAGTCGGGACCTTTCCCGTCATCCTGAAGCGCCGCCAGCCATCGTTCACCCCGTCCCTGGTGTTCCGGCACGAACGGTCGATGGTGATGTTGCCGCTGGCCACCGTCAAGCGGACGCTGGGCATGGTCATGGTGCTCACCTCTTTCCAGGAGAGCTTGGTGACCCAGGAGAACATGCGCCTCCTATCGGTCCTGGGCCGGCAGTGCTCCCTGGTCATGGAGAACTCGATTCTTTACGAGAAGCTGCGCAAAGACAAGGAATTCCTCGAGCAGGCCAACGCCAAGATCATTTACTTGTCCCAGCGCGACGCCCTTACCGGTTGTTTCAACCGCGGCTACATGAATGATCAGTTGCCGCGGGAAATTCGTCGGGCACTGCGCTACCGGCGCGCGCTGGCCCTCACCTTGTGCGATATCGACCACTTCAAATCCATCAACGACTCTTACGGGCATCAATGCGGCGACCGGGTGCTTAAAGAGTTTGTCGAATCCCTGAACGAGCTCATCCGCACGGACTCGGACTGGCTGGCGCGCTATGGCGGAGAGGAGTTCCTGCTGGTGCTGCCGGAAACTACGCTGGAAAACGCCGAACGGCTGGCGGAGCGGCTGCGGATGCATATCGCCGGCAAGTCGTTTGAGTGGCAGGGAGAATCCATCCAGATTACGGCAAGCTTCGGGGTCGTAGGCTTCAGCGCCGGACAGCTCCCCAAGGGCCTTCCGGCCGAAACCCTGCTCAACCGGGCGGATGAGCATCTTTATCAGGCCAAGAAAAAGGGACGCAACCGGGTGGTCAGCGGGCCCTTTGCTTCCTGAGCGGGCCGTTTCATTCCAGCAGATCGACCTTCAACTGCGCAATCGTTTCTGCGCTGACCCCCGCCCGCTTGACCAAATAGTCGACGGCCGAGCCGTAATGGGCGTCAACATGCTTCAGAAGTTTTCGGAGACGGCTCTCCGGGGCCGTGAAATACGGCTCCAGCTTCGCGAAGTCCACGCCGAAGGGCCGCAGATGCTCGTAGATGATCAGGCGCACATCGGAGTTATACCCGTCGGACAGGCCGTAATCGGCGATCACCGTTTCGGGAGGCACGCCCAGCGCCAGCAGGACCAGGGCGGCGGCGGCACCGGTCCGATCCTTCCCTCCGGTACAATGGAAAAGCAGCGGCCACTGGCGGGGCTCGACCAGAAGCTGGAAAAAACGGGCCCACACCTCCGGATAACCCTCTAAACTGTCGACATAGCCCCGAATCATGAAGTCTTCAGAGATCCAGTCGTAATCGCCCTTCTGGATGCGTTCGAAAACAGATGTGGGCTCGAATTCGCCGTGCTGGATGGGAAGCCGCACATAATCGACGGCCGGCGAGTCCGGAAACCGGTTGGGCTGCTTGTGCGCCTCAGCTTCGGTGCGGAAGTCGCAGACAAGCTTGATGTCTAGCTGCTTGATCTGAGCCAGGCCTTTGTCCGTCAAGCGCCCGAGGTTGCTCGATCGAAAGATTCGCCCCCACTTCACCCGTCGGCCGTCGCCGGCCTCGTATCCGCCGAGATCACGAAGATTGGGAGCCCCTTCCACGAGCGGCCGGCGCTCGCCGATCACTGTCGTCGCACCATCGGCGCGGACCAACTTGAAAAAATGGGGACGGTCCGTTGCCAACCCGGTAAGAATCACCGCGTTTCCCCGCTTGAGCTCGGCAAGCGGCACGGTCGTTTGGATGTGCGCGGGAGAAGATCCGCCGTAAATGGATAGGCCGATGCCGGCAGTCTTTTCATTCCAGCGGATCTCGACGCTATCTTCGGATAGCCGCTCGACAGTGATCGGATACAAGCTGGATATAGACGGAGAGGAACTCACCGGTTGTCGTCATTCCTTTTCAGATTGAGAGTCCCCATACCGCTTTTAAAGCCTGGATGCAAGCGGACAGCGACTCCCCAATTCCGTTTAATTTATCATATATCTCTCCTCACTAGGGTGATTATAAGCCCGTTCGGGCTGACCCAAGGGTTTGGGTCGGCCTGCCGATGATGACTTCAACGCCGGTTGACATCTTCAGGCCACGCAACTAAGATCGCGGACCGGTGAGGCCGGCCCGGCATTCGCATCAAGATGCACCTATCACGTATCGGAGTAATAACGGATGGAAGGATTTTGGAGTTGGTGGCAGCATCTGCCGCAACACATCAGCCCGGTCATTTTTCAGATCGGGTCATTCAAGCTGCAATACTACGGGCTGATGTACCTCGTGGCCTTTGCCATTACCTATGGCTTGGTGCTCTATCGCCTGAAGTCTGAGGGCCGCTTTCAGATTTCCCGCCAGCAGGTCAACGATCTGACCACCGTTATCATTCTGGGCCTCATGGTCGGGGCACGGCTCGGGTATGTGGTATTCTACAACCTGGCTTATTTTATCAAACACCCGCTTGAAATCTTTCTGCCCTTCGAGTTTGCAAACGGAATCGTCTTTACCGGCATCTCCGGCATGTCTTACCATGGCGGCCTTATCGGCATCCTCATTTCGGCTGGGCTATACACCCGCAGGCACGGCATCCGCCTGCGCGACATTGCAGACCTTTACATTCCGGGCATTCCGCTGGGCTACACCTTCGGCCGCCTGGGCAACTTCATCAACGGCGAGCTCTACGGCCGCATCACCTCCGCTCCGATCGGAATGTACT
>CAZEKN010000302.1:0-3342 GCA_964512755.1 uncultured Desulfatibacillum sp.
GCCAAGAGTAAAACAAAAAAGCAGAGCCGAATTCCGGCTCTGCTTTTTTGTTGGTTTTTTGACCCGATGCTCTCTGCGCTCTGCTGCCTTTTACTCGTCGGCTTCCTTCGTTTCCGGAATCAGCAGCTCCGCCAGGTCCGGACCGAGGTAGGTGCGTTCGTTCGGGCCGAGGATTCCCATGGCGAGGCAGATGATGGTCCACAGGTGGACCGTGTGGTAGCCGCCGTTGTAATGCTCACTCAGGTCATGCACCTGGGCGTGGCAGTTGTGGCAGGGGGTGATGGCGTAAGTGGCGCCGGTCGCCATGATCTGATCGAACTTGAGTTTGCCGAAAGACCGGCGCGCTTCCGGCAGGCCAGCCTGTAGGAAGCCGCCGCCGCCGCCGCAGCAGTAATTGTTGGAGCGGTTGGGCGTCATGTCGACGAAGTTTTCCTCGCCCACGACGGTCTTGACCACGAAGCGCAGGTCCTCAGCCACGGGGTCGCCGAAGCTCTTGCGCACAAGCTGACAGGGATCCTGAACCGTGAATTTCACTTTCAGGTCTTTGTTCCAGTCGGAGTTGACCTTGAGCTTTCCCTCGCGAATCATCTCCGCGTACAGAGTGATGATGCTCTTGATCTCGAATTTGTGGGGGATGTTGTACTTTTTCAGTCCGGCCCGGACTGCGAAGAGTTCGTGCCCTCACTCGGTGTTGAGCCAGTATTTGCAGCCCAGGTCGTCAACGGCCTTGGCCTTCACCTCCACGATGTGCTTCCAGGATTCATCGTCAGCGATAAACATGCAATAATTTTCGGCGGCCCAGCCTTTGGTGCCGTAGGTCCAGTCCGCTCCCCCCAGGTGCAGGATCTTCCAGAGGGGCACCATTTCGTCCGGCTCGGTGACCGGCTCGCGCGAGTTCTGGTTCAGGAAGTACATGGCGCCCGGTTTGTTGACCGGCGCCTGAAGGTCTTCCCAGCCCACCTGGGTGTTTCGCACTTCTTCCACCACATCTTCCACCACGAACTGGAAGTCCTCTTCGCTGGCACCCATGGCGCTGCAGGTGTCGTGTCTCAGCGCCATGTTGCAGGAGCCGAGAATCCCCTTGGGTCGCTCGTCCCGCGGCCGGGTCTTGCGGGCGTGAAATACAAGCTGCGGGATGTCGATCTTCATCGGGCAGACGTAGAGGCAGCGCCAACACATGGTGCACATCCACGGCCAGTCCGATTTCAGAATTTCGTCGTCCATGCCAAGGGCCGCCATACGCAGGAATTTACGCGGGTCCATGTCCTCCAGGCCCGTTGCGGGGCAGCCGGACGAGCAGGCTCCGCACGTCAAGCAGAGGTTGAGGTTGCCTCCCTCCGGCAGCACCTGCTTGACCTTGTCGATGAAGGTGCTCTTTTTCTTGCCGCTGATTTTGATTGCTTCTTCAGCCATTCCGAATTTTCCTCCCTACGGGGATGTCATGGATCTGGAAATCAAGACCTAAGAATACAGAATCTATACCAAATTACAAGTGAAATCTTAACCGGTGATTTCCCAGAACGTTGCCCGACTCGCCAAAAGTTCTACCCGTCGCGGGGCTGCCGAACCGCTTTAAAGCGTGAACACGGACGATCCGATCGTCTTGCGCCCCTCCAAATCCCGGTGAGCGCGGGAGGCCTCGGCCAGGGGGTACGTGCGGCGGACCTCGACCTTGACCGCGCCGCTCTGAATGACCTCGAACAGGTCGCGCGCGTGAGCCAAGAGGTCATCGCGTTTGGCGGTGTAAGTCATCAGGGTGGGCCTCGTCAGAAAGAGGGATCCTTTTTGGGCCAGGACCGCCATGTCGAAAGGCGGCATCGGTCCGGAAGACTGCCCGAAGGATACCAGCATTCCCATGGGCCGGAGGCAATCGAGCGATTTCATGAACGTGGCCTGTCCGACGGAGTCGTAAACGACATCGACGCCCCTGCCGTTCGTGATTTCCCTGACGCGCGCCGCAAAGTCCTCCCGGGTGTAGACGATCGGGTGCTGGCAACCGTGCGTTCGGGCCAGTTCGGCCTTCTCGGGGCTGCCCACCGTGCCCAGCACCGTGGCGCCCAGATGCCGGGCCCACTGGCAGACGATCAGCCCCACGCCGCCGGCGGCGGCGTGGATCAACAGCGTCGTGCCGGGGCCGACGCGCCAGCATCCCTTGAGCAAGTAGCGCGCGGTCATGCCCTGGAGCATCATGGCCGCGGCCTGGCGGGTCGATATGCCCGCCGGCAGCTTCACCAAGCGGTGGGCCGGAATGCGCCGCATCTCGGCGTAGGCCCCGGGCGGGATCGCGGCGTAGGCCACCCGGTCCCCGACGGCCACCTCCGTCACGGCCTCGCCGATCGCCTGCACCACGCCGGCGGCCTCCAGCCCCGGAGTGGTCGGCAGCGCCGGCAGGGGATACAATCCGGTGCGGTGGTAGACGTCGATAAAATTCAAACCCACGGCCTCGTGGCGCACCAGGGCCTCGCCGGGCCCAGGCGGGCCGGGTTCGACGTCTTCCCATTTGAGAACTTCAGGTCCTCCATGTTGGTGGATACGAATCGCTTTAGGCATACGGCCTCCTTTGTTATTCTCCGATGATCTTGCCCAGGGCAGTAATACCCTTCCATAGCAGTCGCGGTGCGATATGCCAAGCGGATTCAACCGCATCCGAACCGTTTCATTTCGTTGTTAAAAATTAAAAACCCTGGTAACATGCTGGTCGTTGGTTTTTTCCTTCTATCAATGGCTGCTACGGATTCCCGAATACGTCATATCGAATTGTTGCTTCCCAAGGCAATGGCCAGGGACCGCGCGGATGTGCGGCGCAGCCTGGCCAGCCTCCGACGTGCCGATGGCCGGCCTCCAGGCGACAGCGTGCTCGACCGGATCGAGGCGAGGCTGGCGGCCTCCGTGGCCGCCAGGGACCGGCGTCGTTTAGAGCTGCCGCCGTTGGTTTTCCCAGAGGCCCTGCCCATCACCGCCAAGAAGGACGAGATCATCGCTGCCATCCGCAACCATCCGGTGGTGGTGGTGTCCGGGGACACCGGCTCGGGCAAATCCACGCAGATCCCCAAGTTCTGTCTGGCGGCCGGTCGGGGAATCGACGGGCTGATCGGGCACACACAGCCCCGGCGGATCGCAGCCCAGGCTGTCGCGCGGCGCATTGCCGAAGAAATGGGGCAGGGTATCGGGCAGGCGGTCGGCTACAAGATCCGTTTCCAGGACACCACCCCGCCGCAGGCCTATATCAAGGTCATGACCGACGGCATCCTGCTCGCCGAGGCCGGCGCCGACCGGCTGCTGTCCGCCTACGACACGCTCATTGTGGATGAAGCGCACGAGCGCAGCCTGAACATCGATTTC
>CAZEKN010000303.1:0-3340 GCA_964512755.1 uncultured Desulfatibacillum sp.
TTCAACTGCCAGGAGCCCCTGGTCAACACCGTGGACGAGGCCCGCGCCACCTGGAAACGCACGGGCCTGGACGTGCTGGTGACGCCGAAGGGGATCGAGGTGAAGGGTGATTGAAAATCAATCTTTGTCTGGACGATTTTCAGCCGTTAATTGAGCTGGCGGCACCGCCGTCAGTAGCGGCGGGTGGGGTACCGGAGACGCGCGGCGAGCGGCGCTTGGCGCACTCAGGGCATCAGCGCTGGTGCTCGGGTGGTGTTCGACGGCATGACGGAGGATGAGCCTCAGCCAGGCACTCTTCGGCTGGCATCACGTGATCGGCCGCAATGCAGAAATTGGGAGCGGCTGCCGGCGAACCGAGAGAGGCCCTCACAGACCAAAGGCTTTCATTTTGCGCCAGAGCGTCACCGCGCTGATCTCCAGCGCTTCAGCCGTTCTGCGCCGGCTGCCGTTATGCTGCGCCAAGACTTCTTGGATGGCGCGTGCTTGAGCGGCGTGCAACGGATTTTGGGGATTGGCCCGCGCAAGGGTCGAAACGACGACCGGGGGCAGCATATCGTCGGGGAGATGCTGGACGTCGATGATATGCCCGGTACAGAGGATGGCGGCACGCTCCATCGCATTCTCAAGCTCACGGATGTTTCCGGGAAACTCGTGGGTCATAAAAACACTCATAACGTCGGACGAAACGGATCGGATGCGCTTGTTCAGGAGGACGTTGAAGCGCTTGAGGAAATGTTCCACCAGCAGAGGGATGTCTTCCCGGCGTGCGCTCAAGGCGGGAAGTGTCAGGTTGATCACTTTCAAGCGATAATAGAGGTCCCCCCGGAATTTGCCCTGCTGCACGCTGCGGGATAGATCCTGATTGGTTGCGGCGATGATGCGCACATTCGCTTTGACCGGTTGGACCGAACCCAAGGGTTCGTATTCCTTTTCCTGAAGGAAACGCAGCAGCTTGGCCTGCAGGGCCGGCGCGATGTCCCCGATTTCATCCAGGAACAAGGTTCCCCCCTCCGCGCGGGCGACCCGACCTGGCTTGTTCCGGCGGGCATCGGTGAACGCCCCCTTCATATAACCGAAAAGCTCCGACTCCAGGAGCGTATCCGGAAGCGCCGAGCAGTTCACCGCGACAAGGGGCCGGGCGCTGCGAGGGCCGAGCGTGTGCAGGGCCCGCGCGACCAGCTCCTTGCCGGACCCGCTGGGGCCCTCGATCAGAACCGTGCTGGCGCTTTCGGCAATAGCCGGCAGGATGCCGAGCAGTTTCAAGACGGCCGGGTTCTTGCTGATGATGTCAGACGTCACAAATTTTTGGGTGAGCTGGCGCCGGATGTCCTCAAAGCAGGACAAATCCCGGAAGGTCTCCACCCCGCCGATGATTCTTCCCCTCGCCGAGCGCAGGACGGCCGTGCTGATGCTGATGGGCAACACGTCTCCGCGGCGGTTCAGGACATCGACCGGCACGTCGATCGCCTCTCGGCCCGTTTCCAGGGTGCGCTTCATGGCGCAGGTGCTCTGGCAGATGTTGGCCCGGAAGACATCGAAGCATTTCTGGCCGATGGCGCGGCGGCGGGGGGTGCCCGTAATTCGTTCGGCGGCCCGGTTGAAAGAGGTGATCTTCCAGTTCAGGTCGATCGTGAAAACCCCGTCGGCGACGCTGTCCAGGATGGGTTGAATCAACGCAGACGGCTTTTGTCGATCATCGGACACCTGGGCTCCTCCTGTCACCGGCACTCGGATACCGCCGATCGACTGAGCATCCGGGCGACGGTTCATTTCAATTATGCAATCGTTTTGAAGAAGTGTTTCATTATTGAATGATAACCTATCTGCTGTGCCATTTCCACCAAAACCTCATAACCAGCAACTATCTATACAATTTCAGAAGCCTATCTTCATGGCCGGCCGTCTGGCCCGATCGTTGCTATCCCATGCAGCGGGGAGGGACAGATGCTGTTGGCCATACCCCTTTTCGGTCCCCGGGTGTCTCCGCGGTTCGACCACGCCCAACGCCTGATGCTGGTGACCCTGGAGGAGGGCCGCGTAACCTCCCGTGAGGAAATTCTGCTGGGCCCGCTGGCGGGGTGGCAGCGTGTCGAGAAATTAAAGGACCTCGGCGTCGACATTGTCATTTGCGGGGGGATCGACCGGGAATCCGCTTGCCAGCTGGGCGAGTATCACATCCGGGTCATCCCGCTGATGTCCGGTGAAGCCATTCGGGTCCTGCGGGATTTCAAAGCCGGCAAAATTGCGCCGCCATCGGATGGTCGCTGATCCTCAGGCGGCTTTCAGGCAGGACAAGAGCAGCCATGGGCATGCCGACGCGCTGCGGCAAAAGCGGAACGCCCAGGGGTCCGGCAAGGGAAAGGACCTCTGCCGGGGGGGCGGTTCAATGGGTGTGTCCCAAATGCGGGATGTGCTTTCCCTGCGGCCCAGGCATTTGCCGCACCGAGTCCCTGTGCACCGTTTGCGGCACACGCTTGGTTCGGCAAGGCTCATGGCGCCGCGGGGCGATTAAAAAAACAAAGGTCCGCCAAAAGACCTGAACCGGCAACCTTGCAGTCTGCAACGGTATGATCCGATGCAACCAGGCAGCTGCCGGGCCGGGGGCGGCGGCGGACCCCAAGCGCCCATTTGCGCGGACATTCGAACGGAGGCCGTTCATGAAAAAAACGATCTACACGCTTTGTTTTATGTGTTCCGTCCGGTGCCCCATCGCCGTGGTGGTCGAGGACGACGAGGTCGTCAGCATCGAGGGCAACCCCCACGTTCCGGCCATGAAAGGCGGTGTGTGCCCGAAGGGGGTGGCGGCGATGGGATGGATCAACGACCCGCAGCGGGTGCGTGCGCCGATGATCCGGACCGGCCCCCGCGGTTCCGGGCAATGGAAGACCGTCAGTTGGGATGCCGCCCTGGATTACACCGCGGAGCGCTGCAAGGACATCTTCGCCAAATACGGCAGCAAGACGGCGGTGTACTGCGAACGGGTCAATCTGGTGACCGATTTGTCCAAGACGTTCATGAAAGCAATCGGTTCGCCGAATTATTTCTCGCACGATACCGTCTGCAAGGGATCCATCAATACCGCCTGCCGGTCGCTGATCGGTTATACGGATGCCCAGATCAACGCCGACTGGGGCAACGCGCGGCACGTCGTGCTGTATGGCCGGAACCTCTTCGAGAGCATGGAAGTGAAGTCGGTGAACGCGCTCCTGGATGCGATGGAAAAGGGTGCCAAGCTCACCTACATCGACCCGCGGGTGAGCATCACCGCCGCGAAATCCAACCGGTACCTGATGATCCGGCCGGGGACGGACCTGGCCCTGAATTACGCCCTGATGCATGT
>CAZEKN010000304.1:0-3303 GCA_964512755.1 uncultured Desulfatibacillum sp.
CCCTGGTCATCGGCGGCGGAATGGCCGGGATGCACGCAGCGCTCAGCTTGGCCGACCAGGATTTTCAAACCGTGCTGTTGGAAAAGTCCGACCGGTTGGGCGGCAACGGCTGGAAGGTCAATACCACCGACCGCGGGCTGGCCGTGCGCCCCTATCTGGAAAGCGTCATCGATCGGGTGGAAAAACACCCCAAGATCAAGGTGCTCAAGAAGGCCGAACTCAAGACCGCCGTCGGTTCGGTGGGCAGCTTCGTCAGCGAAGTGCAGGTCAACGGAGAGGAGCGGGCGGTCACCTACGGAGTAGCCGTGATCGCCACCGGCGGCAAGGAAAGCCGTCCGGAGGAGTACCTCTACGGCGAGGACCCTCGGGTCATGACCCATCTGGAGTTCGACGCCGTGATGCGAGACAACCCGGCCCCCTTGAAAAAAGCCCAGAGCGTTGTCTTCATCCAGTGCGTCGGCTCGCGCGACGAGCGGCGGCCTTACTGCAGCCGGGTCTGCTGCGCGCACTCGGTGAAGGCCGCCATCGCCCTCAAGGAGCTCAACTCGCAGATGAACATCTACGTGCTCAACCGCGACATCCGCACCTACGGCGAGCGGGAGGATCTCTACCGCAAGGCGCGGGACCTGGGCGTGATCTTCATCCGCTACGATGTCGACGGCAAACCCGTCGTTCGCAAAGAGGGCGATGATCTGGCCATCGACGTGTTCGATCCGATCCTGCAGATGCCGGTCTCCATCGCCGCCGATCACCTGGTTCTGGCCGCGGCCATCGAGCCCAATGTCAGCAAGGACCTGGTGGAGCTTTACAAGTGCGCCGCCAATGCGGACGGGTTCCTGAACGAGGCCCATCCCAAGCTGCGGCCGGTGGACATGGCAGTGGACGGCCTGTTCGTCGCCGGGCTGTGCAACTACCCCAAGCCGCTCAACGAAACCATCGCCCAGGCCAAGGCCGCCGCCGCCCGGGCGGCCACCATTCTATCGCAGACCGAGATGACCCTGGACGCCATCAAGAGTTTCGTCACGGACAAGTGCGACGGCTGCGCGCTGTGCCTGGACGTCTGCCCCTATCGGGCCATCAAGCTGGAAGAGTACCAGGCCGAGGACGGCCGCATGCACCGCCGGATCGCCACCGACAAGGCCCTGTGCAAAGGCTGCGGTCTGTGCGCCGCCACCTGCCCGAAGGGCGGGGTCTACGTGCACGGCTTCACGCTCGACCAGCTCAAGGCGCAGGTGGCCGCGGCCCTGGAGGCCGCCTGATGGCGTTGCCGAAAGCCCAATAACAAAAGGCCAAAAGGAAAAAAGGAGCGAAAAATGAGCGAAAAATTTGAGCCGGTCATTTTGGGGTTTCTCTGCAACTGGTGCGCCTATGCCGGGGGCGATTTGGCCGGGGTGTCCCGGCTGCAGTACCCGCCCAACATGCGCGCCGTGCGGGTGATGTGCACCGGCATGGTCCACCCCGACCTCGTGCTCGAGGCGTTCAACCGGGGGGCCGACGGTGTGCTGGTGATGGGCTGACATCTCGGTGAATGTCATTACCTGGACGGTAATCACAAGGCACTGGATCGCAGCGAAGCGACTCGCATGGTTCTGGAGGTGCAGGGCATCGACCCAGACCGGTTCGGGATCGAATGGGTATCCTCGGCCGAAGCCCCGCGGTTTGCCGAAGTGGTGACGAAGTTTACGGAACGGATCCGCCGCATCGGACCGAACCCCATCCCCCGCCGCAGGACTGCCGCCCCGGCAGCGCAGGCGGGCTGAAGCGGGAGGTGAACCCATGACGATCGAACCGATCAAGCTCGGTAAAGAGAAGAAGAGCCTATTCAAGGACAAGGTCATGCAGCTGCTGCCGGACGGCGGCAATTTGAACGCCTGCTTGACCTGCGGCGCCTGTTCGTCCGGCTGCCCGGCTACCGGTCTGGATGGCATGGACCCGCGCAAGTTTCTGCGCATGGCCGCGATGGGGCTGGATGAGCCGATTTTGAAAAGCGACTGGGTCTGGATGTGCACCCTTTGCTGGCGTTGCCTGTACGTCTGCCCGATGAAGATCGACATCCCCCAGCTGGTCTACCACGCCCGCAAGAGCTGGCCGCGCGAGGATCGGCCCAAGGGCATCCGCGGTTCCTGCGACATGGCGCTCAAGCATGACACGTGCAGCGCCATGGGCGCCTCGGAGGAGGACTTCCGCTTCGTGGTCGAGGATGTCCTGGAGGAAGTGCGCGCCAGTCAGCCGGGCTGGGAGAACCTGGGTGCCCCGATCAACCAGATCGGCGCCGAGTTGTTCCTCAACCAGAATTCGCGCGAGCCCGTCACCGAGCCGGACGAGATGGTGCCCCTGTGGAAGATCCTGCACACGGTGGGGGCCGACTGGACGTATGGAACCAAGGGCTGGGCCGCCGAGAATTACTGCATGTTCATGGCGGACGACGAAAGCTGGGAGCGCATTGTGCGCACCAAAGCCAAGGCGGTGGACGACCTTCACTGCAGGGTCTGGCTCAACACCGAGTGAGGGCACGAACTCTTCGCAGTCCGGGTCGGACTGCAAAAGTACAACATCCCGCACCAATTCGAGATCAAGAGCATCATTCAATACTACGCTCAGTGGATCCGTGACGGCAAACTCAAGGTCAACTCCGACTGGAACAAGGATCTCAAAGTCAAGTTCACGGTCCAGGATCCCTGCCAGCTGGTGCGCAAGAGCTTTGGGGATCCGGTGGCCGAAGACCTGCGCTTTGTCGTCAAGCGCGTGGTGGGGGAAGAAAACTTCATCGACATGACCCCCAATTATTCCAACAACTATTGTTGCGGCGGCGGCGGCGGGTCTCTGCAAGCGGGCTATGCCGAGGCCCGGCGCAGCTTCGGCCGGCTCAAAACCGACCAGATCCTCGCCACCGGGGCGACCTACTGCATCGCACCCTGCCACAACTGCCACTCCCAGATCCATGATCTGAGCGAACACTACCAGGGTGGCTGGCACACCGTGCATTTGTGGACGCTCATCTGTTTGTCGATGGGATGTCTCGGTGAAAACGAACGGGCCTACCTGGGGCCGGATCTGGCCGAAGTCGGGCTTTAGGGCTGCCTTCAGGGCTTGCGAGAGGAGGCGACATGAAGACGTTTTTCAATCTCATCCAGGAAGTCCAAAAACCCGGGCTGTGCCATCGCTGCGGGGGGTGCGTCACGTTTTGCAGCGCCGTTAACTACGGGGCGCTCGAGCTCGATCCGGACGGCAAGCCGCGATACGGCGCAATCGAGAAATGCATCGAGTGCGGCCTGTGCCACGCGATCTGCCCCGAAATCGACG
>CAZEKN010000305.1:0-3298 GCA_964512755.1 uncultured Desulfatibacillum sp.
CTCGACCATCTCGGTTCCCGCCGGAAGCCCCATCTCGTTGATGCGCTGCAGCAGCAGACGCGCCCGGCGCAGCCCCTGGTTGATGTCGCAGGCGCCGTCCAGGCCCGGGTCGTTGATGAACCCTTTCCACCCCACCGTGGTTCTCGGTTTCTCGAAGTAAACCCGCATGACGATGAAAATGACACCGGCGACCTTTTCCTGCAATGCCCGCAGCCGTTCGGCGTATTCCAGGGCACCCCTTTCGTCATGAATCGAACAGGGTCCGGCCACGAGCAGCAGACGCCGGTCTTCTTTTAGCAGGATTCGGGCGATGGCGTCGCGGGCCGACATCACCGTCCGTCCGGCGGCCTCGCTGACGGGGATGGCCTGCTTCATTTCCTTCGGTGAGATCAGACGGGTGTATCCCTTGACCCTTAAGTCGTCGGTATGCGTCTGCATCCTTTTCCTCCCGCGCATTGTCTTAAACGAAACGGCCGCGGGTATTTTCGCTCCCGCGGCCGTTTCGTTTAAGACAAAAAGCCGCAGGCGCCTCAGATCCGCCCCGGCTTTTTTTGCGCTTTTTCTGGTGAGTGTCCTTCAGCGCACCGCAGGCAGATCGGTGCTAACGTAATAGTACCAATCGTAAAAATAGAACCTGCCTGAAGATGCCTGCGTCATTTTTTGCTCATGCGTTGAAATTGAACCACCCCTAAACGAAACCCGGACAGTCTGTCAAGCTTTTTCTGAACCGGTTCCATTCAACAGCAAGGACGTCAGAACGCCGAGGTCCGGGCCCACCCATTCTGCGCCGGCATCGTTCAGTTCTTTTGAGCTGCAGGCTCCGGTCGTGAGGCCGTAAGATCGAACCCCAGCCGCCCGGGCCATCTGCACGTCTTCAACCGCGTCCCCGACGTAGCCGCATTCCCGGGCCTGAATCTTCATCGCCTGCAGCATGGCCCGCATCGGCGCCGGCGAAGGTTTCGGGTCCGGCACCTCGTCGAAAAAAAGGCTCGCCTGAAAAAGACCGGCGAGGTGCCGCGGGAAGAGCATCTCGTAAAGCGATCGGAAGGTATTGGACAGAACCCCCAGCCGGTAACGGCCCGACAATGCGTTCAAGGTTTTTTCCGTCTCGGGGAAGAGCTTGAAGGCGGAACGCGCCAGTTCGGCATAGAGTTGCTTGCGCCGATCGATGATCGCGGCCCACTCGGCATCCGAGATGGCCCCGAAGTATATGCCCCTTTTGGCCGAAGGCGGCTGCGAGATGTGCTTTCGGACCTTTTTCCGATCCAGAGGATATCCCCGTTCGGTTCCGGCGCGGAAGTAGGATTCCACCGCCAGATCGAGATCGTCCACCAGGGTGCCGTTGTAGTCGAAGACGATGGCTTTGAGCATGTCAGGGTTATTTATCCGTCAGTGCCGCCACTCCCGGCAGCGTCTTGCCTTCGATGAACTCCAGCGATGCGCCGCCGCCGGTCGACACGTGCGACACCTTCTCGGCCATTCCGGCCTTTTCGATGGCCGCCGCCGAATCGCCTCCTCCGATCACCGTCGTCGCACCTGCAGCGGTGATTTCAGCCATGATTCCGGCGATCGCGAAGGTCCCCTGGGCGGTCCGGTCGATTTCAAACACTCCCATCGGTCCGTTCCAGACGACCGTCTTGGCCGTCTTCAGCAGGGCGCTAAATTTCTCGATGCTCTTGGAGCCGATGTCGACCCCCTTCCACCCGGCCGGGATCTGGGCGGAAGCCACCTCCTTGAGATCGCCCACCTTGCGGGCCTTGATATCCAGGATGTCGGACACCAGGACATCAACCGGCAAAACGATTTTATCCCGACCCTCGGCGAGCAGCCTGCCCGCAAAGTCCACTTTGTCCGCCTCGACCAGCGAGCTGCCGACCTCGAGCCCTTGGGCCTTGAAAAAAGTGAAGGCCATGCCGCCGCCGATGACGATATGGTCCACCTTCGGCAGCAGGTTGGTGATCACGTCGATCTTGCCCGAGATCTTGGCGCCGCCCAAAACCGCCACATAGGGTTTTACGGGGTTGCCGGTGACCTTGCCGAGATAGTCCAGCTCTTTCATCATGAGATAGCCGGCCGCGGACTGCTTGAAAAAGCGCGTAACCCCCTCGGTGGACGCGTGGGCGCGGTGAGCCGTGCCGAAGGCATCGTTCACATAAAGGTCGCCCAGCCGGGCCAGCTTTCGGGCGAAGCCGGGATCGTTTTTTTCTTCTTCACCGTAAAATCGCAGATTTTCAAGCAGCAGGATCTCGCCGTCTTTCAGTTGCGCCACGGCGGCTTCGACCCGCTCACCGATGCAGTCTTCGGCAAAGCGAACACTCCGGCCGAGCAGCTGCGCCAGCACACCCACGCATGGCCGCATCGACATGTCTTCCACCCGCTTGCCGTCCGGGCGGCCCAGGTGCGACATCAAGACGAGCCGGCCGCCCCGGCTTAGGATGGTTCGAATCGTCGGCAGCGCCGCCCGGATGCGCGTATCGTCGGCAACGCCGCCGCTTTTCAGCGGTACGTTGAAGTCCACCCGCATTAATACTCTCTTGCCTTGGACATCCAGGTCTTCGATCGTCAGCTTTTGCATGCGCTCCTCCCTTGGAAGCAGATGGCGGGTCATTGAACTGTTTTTCATTTTACCCGGATGCCTCAAAAATTCAAGTCCCAACCGGCGCGCGTCGTTGACTTCTTCGAGCGCTTGTGAAATGAGAACCACCCATGCAAACCCATCACCGCGCCTATTTCACGGACTCGCGCAAGATGCAGGCGATCGGCTCCAAGAGCGTCGAATTGGTGGTCACCTCTCCGCCCTATCCCATGATCGAAATGTGGGACGATGGCTTCAGCGCCCATAACCCGGCCGTCCGCAAGGCATTAATACGCTGCGACGGCCGCGCGGCCTTCACACTCATGCACGCCGACCTGGACGTGGTCTGGAAGGAAACCTATCGGATTCTGAAGCCCGGCGGGTTTGCCTGCATCAATATCGGCGACGCCGCCCGCACCATCGGCGACGACTTCATGCTCTACCCCAACCACGCGCGCATTCTGACCTGCCTGCTGAAACTCGGGTTCACGCCGCTGCCGGCCGTGCTGTGGCGCAAGCAGACCAACGCGCCCAACAAATTCATGGGCTCCGGCATGTATCCGGCCGGTGCTTACGTCACCCTCGAGCACGAGTACATCCTCATCGTGCGCAAGGGCGGTAAGCGTGAATTCATGACGGATGAGGAAAAACGGCGGCGGCGCGAAAGTGCCATTTTCTGGGAGGAGCGCAATGCCTGGTATTCGGATGTGTGGATGGAGTTGA
>CAZEKN010000306.1:0-3297 GCA_964512755.1 uncultured Desulfatibacillum sp.
CTCAACGGCCCCTGCGGAGGCTCCCGGGGCGGCAGCTGCGAAGTGAACCCGGAGACTCCCTGCGCCTGGGCCATGATCTATTACCGGCTCAAAAGCCAGAACCGGCTCGATTTTCTCCAGAAGGTAAACCCTCCCCGGGACTGGCGTCCGGCAGGAAACACCGGCCCCCGGTCCCGAATCCGCACCGGCATCGCTGGAAGCCCTGGAGACTCGCTTCCCCCATCGAATCGAACCCCTTGAGCTCCTTCATACTTTAAAGCGGATGGGATCCTGGATGAACTTTGCCAATCGTTCCATCGCCGGTTCCAGCACCGATTCGTCGGCCGCGCAGCAGATCCTGATCGCCCCTTCACCGCCTGTGCCGAAAGCCGACCCCGGCGCTACGGCCACCCGAGCCTCTTCCAGGAGGGACCGCGCGAAACCGAACGAGTCGATCAGTCCGGCGATGCGCGGAAAGAGGTAGAAAGATCCTTCCGGCGGAGCCACCGTGACCCCCGGCACACCTTTCAGCGCCTCGTAGCAACATCGAACCCGTCGTTGCACATCCGCCACCATGTCCCGTACAAACGGCTCACCGTCCTTTAAGGCCGCTTCCCCCGCACGCTGCACCATGGACGGGGCATGCGAGACGATGAACTCATTGAGCTGCGCCGCCTTCCGCACCAGGTCCTGCCGTGCCACTGCCCAACCCAGGCGCCAGCCGGTCATGCAGTAGCTTTTGGAAAACGACTGCACCACGATGACCGCATCGTCTCGCCGGCAGAGCTTCAGAAGCGATGGCGCCGCCGGCCCTGCGAAATAAAGGCGCTCGTAAACTTCATCGGCCAAGAGCCACAGGCCGTGGCGGCGGCAGAAGTCGAGGAGGGTGGCTTGCTCCTGCGGCCGGGCCACCCAGCCGAGCGGGTTGGAGGGCGACGCGTAGACCAGCAGGCGGGTGCGCGGCGTGAGGGCGGCCTCGATGGCGGGCAGGTCGAGACCGTACCGTTCGCCGTCCCAGGATAGAGGGACTTCGTGGGCCCGGCCGGCGTGCAGGCCCACGATGGCGGAGGCGTTGGGCCAGTTGGGGGTCAAAACGACCGCCTCGTCGCCGGGGTCGATCACGCAGCGGATGGACAGATGCAGCGCCTGGACACCCGAGGCCGTGATCAGGATTTCACTGCGCGGATCAAGCGTCACGTCATGGAGCTCAAGGTATTTGGCAGCAATGGCCTGTCGCAGACCGGGCAGCCCCTGGTTTTCGGTGTAGAAGGTAAAGCCGTCCTCCACGGCCTGTGCCGCCGCCTTTTTGATGAAGTCCGGGGTCGGTCGGTTGGACTCGCCGAAATGGAGCCGGAGGACCCCGGACATCCCGAAGGCCATATCGGCGATCTCGCGAATCCGGGAGGGCAGCACCGCCGCAAGGCTCTCGGCCAGAGGAATGGGGGTCATGCTTCCTGCCTCACCGCATCGAGCCCGCACATACCATCACTCGTCCAGCAGCAGAAGGGGAATCCAGGGCGCCGGCTTGGCGACCCTGGGTATTTTTTCGAAGGTCGCCTCAATCGAGTGATTCGCCGTCACGGAGTCAAAGGTGTAGGTCGGCAGCGCGCCGATCGACACGCCGTCGACCTTTACATCCTGGATCCGGTAGCCGGCATCAGGGGTTATCTGAAACGTCTGGTCCGCGCCGCTTTGGACTCGCACGGATCCTGACGGCTCGATTTGTCCGTGCAGCCCGGCTGATGCCAGGATGGTGTGTTCCACCGGTGGGCAGACGCTCACTCCCTGCCGTCGGCCGAAATCCTGGGTCCAGTAATGGCCGTAAGTACTGGCCGACCCGTAGGCGTAGCCCACTCCGATGTCGCAGAAGCCCGAGCCGAGAATATTGGCGCGATGCCCCGGGCTGTTCATCCAGCCGTTCATGACGGCCTGCGCATTGCTGTAGCCGGCGGCGATGTTCTCGCCGCACGTGCTGTAAGCGTAGCCGGCGGCCGTGATACGCTGATAGAACAAGCGTCCGTCCAGGCTCGTGTGGCTGAAATAGTTGAGCTGGGCCATGTCGGCCGAATGGCCGCGGGCGGCTGCACCCAGCGCATCATCCCAAACCAGGGGGTGCAGATTTTCGATTTCCCGCTCCATGTTCACCAGTTCGGTGACTTCCTGTTCCACCGAGGACGGCCCTGCATCTGCCAGAGACCGTTCGGTCCGCAGGGAGGGAGGCCGGATCTCCCGGATGACATGCACCTGGTCCCGGAAGGAGCGGATATGGTACAAAAGAGGCGGGACCGCCACCGTGCCGGCCAGGGTTTGATAGGAGACGGTGAAGGTGGCCAGGCTGCCGGACTGGTCCTGGATGTGGCCATTCCAGACAAATCCGTTGGATACGTTCGCCTCCACGCTGTCGCAGACCGCCCGCAGCACCACATCCCCGAAAAGGTTGAGGACGACGGCCTGCCCTTTTGTCGCCGGCAGGAGCTCCAGCTGGATCGTGACCAGGCGCTGGCGCAGAACGAGGGCCGGATTCACGGACCGTGGATCCAGTTGCAGCGGTCCGGCGTAGGGGATAAAGAGGCCGGCATCCGCCGCGGCGGCCTCTGAAGCGCCAATGATGAGGAAAAAAATAAAGAAGCTGCAGGCCAATGCTCTCTTCATAATCGACCGATCTTCCGGATGGGATTCAGATAATCAAGAGACTGAAAGCGGATGAAATCTTCGGAAATCAGCTTAACCTCCGCCGGCCGCTCCTGTCAAACTCAAACTGAAGGGGGCCGGCCGTCTCTGTCGAACTTTTGATCCAGCCGCGAATCTGGTATGCTTCGGAAAGAATGCATTTCAACAGGAGATGTCGATGAACCTTAGCTTTAACGCCGACAACGGCGTTGTGGATCGTGTTATCAAAGATCTGTTTGAACTGGCCGGTCCGATCCATCATCATGCGATCGTCCGCGAAATGATCATCGCCGCACTGAAGGCCGGCCAGGAGAAACCCCAATTAGCCGACTTAAAGGTCATGTGTTCGACCCTGAAGGAGATGCGGTATACCTCCAAGGTGTTCGGCGACTACCGCGACGCCCGCAAAGTAACCGTTTTCGGATCGGCGCGGACGACGCCGGACCACCCGCTCTACCAAATGGCCAGGGAGTTCGGACGAAATCTGGCCGCCGCCGGATTCATGGTCATCACCGGAGGCGGGCCGGGAATCATGCAGGCGGCCAACGAGGGCGCCGGCCCGGAGAAATCCTTCGGCGTCGGCATCCGCCTACCGTTCGAACAGAAGTCGAACCCCGTCCTGAACGGCAGCCCGCGCGACATCACCTA
>CAZEKN010000307.1:0-3294 GCA_964512755.1 uncultured Desulfatibacillum sp.
ACCGGCGAGCCGTCCCGCGCGTCGATGGCCTCGATCGCTATGCGGGTGCCATCGATCCCAGTGATGCGGCAGCTGGTGAGCCCGATAAGGTTGGGACGCCTCGGCGAATGCGTCGCAAAGACGCCGGTCAGAGGGTTGGCGGGATTGTTGCGCGGGTGCACTTGTAAGGTGCGGCGATGCCCAGGCGAATCGTTTTCGTGGAACCAGAATAGCACTTGAATGTGGGAAAAGCCTTCAAGGCCCAGCATGGCATCGCGATATGCTTCAAAGATCTCGATGCACGCCGTGTCCCCTGTTTTCCGAATCACGCCGACCGGATGAATGCTGTAGGTTGCAGCCATGGCAGCTTCGCCTCCGGATCAAATTTCAGGTGTCCAAGCGAAAAAGCCAGAATTCATTCACTCGCCCCTTTTTGCATCTTCGCACACCTGCCGCCCCCCCTCGGCTCAGTCTTCCTGCAGTTCTTTGATGGATGCGTAAACGTCCAGAATATCCGGATTGCTCAACGCATCTTTGTTGAGAACGGGCTTTCCCTCGATGACTTTCTTGACCGCCATCTCCACTTTCTTCATGTTGAGAGTGTAAGGGATCCCCGGCACCGCGATGATCTTGGCCGGCACATGCCGCGGGGAGGCGAGCGTTCGGATGTTCTCGCGAATTTTCTGCCGGAGGGCGTCGCTCAGCGTCTCACCCTCGGGCAATTGCACGAACAGGATGACGCGCACGTCGTTTTTCCAGTTCTGGCCGATGACCACGCTGTCGACGATCTCCGGCATCAGCGCCACGATGCTGTAGATTTCTGACGTCCCGATCCGTACGCCCCCGGGGTTGAGGGTTGCGTCGGAGCGACCGTAGATCACGATCCCTCCGCGCTCGTTGATCTCGATGAAGTCGCCGTGGCGCCAGACGTTCGGGTACACGCCGAAGTAGGCGCCGAAGTACTTTTTGCCTTCCGGATCGTCCCAGAAGTAGATCGGCATGGAGGGGAAGGGCTTGCAGCAGACCAACTCCCCCTGCTGGTTGATCACCGATCGGCCCTCGGAATCGAAGGCCTGGACGTCCATGGCCAGACCGCGGCACTGCAGTTCTCCAGCATAGACGGGATCCATGGGGTTGCCCAGGGCGAAGCACCCGTTCAGGTCGGTTCCTCCGGAGATGGACGCCAGCTGCAGGTCGGACTTGAGGTGCTGATAGATGAACTCGAAGCCCTCCACCGACAACGGCGATCCGGTCGACAGAACCGCCCGCAACGGCGCCAGATCGTACTGTTCACCCGGCTTGAGCCTGGATGCCATGAGCGCTCCGATGTAACCGGCGCTGGTACCGAACACCGTGATCTTTTCGTCCTGCGCCATTTCCCAAAGGGCGCCCGGATGGGGGTGGAAGGGGTTGCCGTCATAAAGCACCAAAGTGGCACCCACGGCGAGCGCGCTCGTCAGCCAGTTCCACATCATCCAGCCGCAGGTCGTGAAATAGAAGATCGTATCGCGGCGGGTGAGGTCGGTGTGCAGCATGAGTTCCTTGAGGTGATGGATGAGGATGCCGCCGGCGCTCTGCACCATGCACTTCGGAAGCCCGGTAGTGCCCGAGGAGTACATGATATAGAGCGGATGTTCGAAAGGCAGCTGCTCGAAATCGATCGCAAGCCCCGATTCACTGGATCTGAAATCCGACCAGTGCACGGCGTTCGGAACCCCTCGGATATCTGGGGTTGGCTCGGTGTAGGGCACGACCACCACCCGCTCGATGGTGCGCAGCTCCTTGAGAATGCCGGCCATGCGCTCTAGTGAATCGACCTTCCTGCCTTTGAAGGAGTAGCCGTTCGCCGTGAAGATCACCCGCGGCTGGATCTGCCCGAACCGATCCAGCACCCCCTTGATCCCGAAGTCCGGCGAGCAGGATGACCAGACGGCGCCGATGCTGGCGGCCGCCAGCATGGCGATGGTGGCCTGCGGCATGTTGGGCATGAACCCCACCACCCGGTCGCCGGGCCGGATCCCCATGGCTCGCAGGGATTTCGCGATGCGCGCCACCTCGTCGTAGAGCTCGGCGTAAGTCATTCGGATGGAGGGCTGGCCCTCGCCCTTGAAGACCAGGGCCGGGCGCTCGTCCCGGTAACGCAGCAGGTTTTCCGCGAAATTCAGTTTTGCGCCCGAGAACCAGTGCGCACCCGGCATTTTGGAAGCATCGTCCACCACCTCCCGGTAGGGCGCGGAGTGAATGATTCCGGCGAAGTCCCACATCGCCGCCCAGAAATCCGCAAGATGCTCGACCGACCAGCGATGAAGCGGTGCGTAGCCGTCGAAGTTCTGATGGTGCCGGGAGTTGACGATCTGCATAAAGCGGTACATGTTGGACTCACGAACGCTCTCTTCCGAAGGCTTCCACAGCATCTTCGACATGATCAACCCCTCCTGGATGAAAACAATGAAAGAAGTTCATTTTTTTACAGTCAAACCACCGGAACAGTCAAGACGGTTGATGCCACCTTGCAGGCCGCCGCTGGATGTGCAATACCGATGCAAACCCGATTCTGATCGATTTCAAGGAGAATTCCATGCGCCCTGTCGAACTGAGATCCGATACGATGACCCGGCCGACGCCAGCCATGCGTAAGGCCATGGCCGAAGCCGAAGTCGGCGACGATGTTTTTGGGGAAGACCCGACCGTTAACCGCCTCGAGGCGATGGCGGCCGAGCGGATGGGCAAGGCGGCCGCACTCTTTGTTCCCAGCGGAACCATGGCGAATCTGGTGAGCCAGATGGTCCACTGCGGCCGCGGCGATGAAATGATCCTGGGCAGCCTGGCCCACAGCTTTTACTACGAACAGGGCGGGTCCGCGGCCGTCGCCTGCATTCACCCGCGCACGGTGCCGAACCAGCCGGACGGCAAACTCCCCCTGGACGAACTGGAAGCAGCCATCCGCGACGACAACATTCACTTCCCCCGCACGCGACTGATCGCGCTGGAAAACACGCACAACCTCTGCGGCGGAGCCCCCTTGGACCCGGCTTATCTCAGCGCGGTCGGCGACATCGCGCGGCGCCACAGAATCAAACTGCACATCGACGGCGCGCGCCTGTTCAATGCCGCCGCCGCGTTCGGCGTTGAAGCGCGGCAGCTTGCAGCCGAAGCCGATTCGATTTCGTTCTGCCTTAGCAAGGGGCTGGCGGCGCCGGTGGGATCGGTCGTCTGCGGCAGCGCAGAGTTCATCCACACGGCGCGTCGCGCCCGCAAGGTTTTGGGCGGCGGGATGCGCCAAGCAGGTGTCCTGGCCGCAGCCGGCATCGTGGC
>CAZEKN010000308.1:0-3290 GCA_964512755.1 uncultured Desulfatibacillum sp.
GCTTTGCCATCCCCGCCTCCTTTTCAGTGCGTGGAATTGAAAAAAGTTCCTTGTGACTGAAATCATTATAGCATTTTGAAAATCAAACTTCTACAGTTTTTGTCTACAAACATTCCTCTTGACACTGCCGAAAAGGGAAGATAGTCAGTAGACAATCCCTGCTGATTCCGCGATAATGAGATTTGTTGGAATATCCATTTGATAAAGGAGATTTACAAATGACCATATCTGCACCTGTCCTGCTTGGGGAATACAGTTATGAACTGCGCCCCGTGGAGCGCGGTTATGCCAACCGAACACTTTACATCAACCTGGAAGACAATTCGATCCGCGAAAAACCCGTCACACAGCGAATGAAAGACCTCTTTACCGGCGGGCGCGGATTTGCGCTCAAGCTGCTATGGGATGCGGTCGTGCCCGAAACCAAATGGGACGATCCTCAGAATGAACTTGTCATTGCCAACGGTCCCATCTGCGGCATCACGGCATACCCCGGCAGCGGAAAATCTACAATCGTATTTCTCAGCCCGCTGACTCAAAACGTGGTTGACTGCAACGTGGGTGGTTACTTTGCCCCGTTTCTGAAATTCTCCGGCTTCGATGCGCTTGAGATTCAAGGCAAAGCGGCTGAGGACGTGGTCATCTTCATCGATGGCGACAGCGGCAAGGTGACGATTGAACGCGATGCGCTCGAGGCGGTTGATTCGCATCAGATTGCGAACGTCTTAACCGGACGATTTGGCGGCGATGAGAAGGGCAGACGCGCCATTTCCGTGCTTTCCGCCGGGCAAGCCTCAGACCATGTTCGCATTGGGATGATTAACTGCTCCTGGTATGATGTGCGCCGCAAGGAAGCCCGTCTCAAACAAGCCGCACGCGGCGGACCGGGACGAGTTCTGCGCGACAAGAAAATCAAAGCCATCGTCGTGCGTTTCAGCGAC
Organism: uncultured Desulfatibacillum sp.; assembly: GCA_964512755.1. Lineage (GTDB taxonomy): Bacteria > Desulfobacterota > Desulfobacteria > Desulfobacterales > SpSt-501 > SpSt-501. The sequence continues at coordinate 942 of CAZEKN010000308.1, forward strand.
ATGGGCGGCGACAAAAACGGCGTGGCGGATATGGTGCTCATCCGCAAGGCGGGCAGCCGCATCAACAAGGAAATCGCCGACTTCGACGACAAGCAGAATCAAATGCGAAAAGTTGGCACCGCCAACATTGTCGAAGTGATGGATCATTTCGACCTGCTGCCGACTCATAACTATCGTTATGGTTCTCATCCCGACACCCACAAGATTGATTCAAAGGTCTGGAAGGAAGCCTTTACCCAGGGCTTGCCCGATGGCTGCTGGTTGGGATGCACCATGTCCTGTTCGCATGGCGTTGACCACTTCCAAATTAAAACGGGACCTTACGCCGGTCAATGCGTTGTGGTGGATGGACCTGAATACGAAAACGCCGCCGGGCTTGGCTCGAACATTGGCAACTTCGACGCCCAAAAATTGCTGGAACTCAATTTCTACTGTGATACCTACGGCGTGGATACCATCTCGTTTGCCAATTGCGTGGCGTTTGCGATGGAATGTTACGAGGAAGGACAGATCACCAAAGAGCACACCGGTGGAATGGAATTAACTTTTAGCAACGGCGGCTCGATGGGTCTGGAGCTGATTCACCAAATGGCGCGCGGCGAAGGCTTCGGCGTCATCGTCGGTCAGGGCGTGCGCTACATGAAGAAGTATTTTGTTGAACATTTTGGCGCCGACCCCGCTTTCCTGCAAGACATCGGCATGGAAATCAAGGGTATGGAAATCTCTGAGTACCTGACCAAGGAATCGCTTGCCCAGCAGGGCGGTTTCGGTTTGGCGACCAAGGGTCCCCAGCACGATGAAGCCTGGCTGATTTTCATGGACCAGGTGTTAAACCTTCTGCCGTCCTTTAAAGACAAAGCCGAAGCCTTGCATTACTTCCCGATGTGGCGCACCTGGTTCAGCCTGCACGGACTGTGCAAACTCCCGTGGAACGACATCTCACCCGAAAACAACAAGCAGACCAAGGAACCTGCCAAGGTGGTGGAGCATGTCGAGAACTATTGCTGGATCCACGAAGGCGTAACCGGCAAACCAACCCAGACACAGGACTTGCTCGACCAGTCGGAACGGGTCTACAACTTCCAGAAAGTCTTTGCCATGCGCATGGGTCGTGTGGGACGCAAGCACGATTATCCGCCCTACCGAGCCATGGGACCCGTCACCGCCGCCGAGTACGAATCGCGTCAGGAGCGCTACGACGAGCAACTCAAACGGCTGGTCGAGATCAACCCTGAAGGCATGTCCACGGAGGAGAAGATGAAGCACCTCCGCAAGTACCGCGAAGGTCAGTACGAGCAGTTGATGGACGCGGTCTATCATCGCCGCGGCTGGAACGCGAATAGCATTCCCACCCCTGAAAAACTGCGCGAACTAGGTATGGATTTGCCCGAACTGCTTGAAGTAGTTGAACAGGCAAGGAAGACTGCATAAATGTAAATCTGTTTGATGAGAACAGGCAGGCGAAAAACCTGCCTGTTTTGTTTGAAGGATCATCCACCATGACCCAATGATGTGATTTACAGACTCTTTTCTTCTGCGGGTATAATTCCTTCAATGACTTCCCAACCGATAACCTTTCGCAGTTATCTTTTGTCCACGCTTGCGCTCCTGCTGATTGGCTGGGGTGGGGTGGTTGCGCTGCTTTATTATTCCCCGCCACTCGTCTGGGCGCGTTGGGGTTTCTTCGTTCTGGGCATCATGGCATTGACAGGCACGACGCTGCCCATCGTTTATTTTTTCAATCGTCGTTTTCCGGCCGAGCCTCCCGCCACACCCAATGTGATTGTGCGTCAGTCGTTGTGGGTGGGTGTGTATGCCGCCACTCTCGCATGGCTTCAACTGGGACGCCTCGTTTCCCTTTATGTAATTCTCGGCCTTGCGGGCGGATTGATTGCCATCGAGTATTTCCTGCGTCTGCGTGAAAAAGCGCATCGAATTCCCCCGGTGATATCTGATGACAACCCTTCGTGACCTTCCCTCTGTTGATGAATTATTGCAAACCAAGGCTGCCGCGGAATTGATCGCACGTTACGGCAGGACTTTGACCCTGTCTGCGATTCGCGAGACGCTAGATAAGATTCGTACGCAATTTATTTCCGGACAAATTACCGCCCTGCCGCTCCATGATTTGATTCTTATCCAAACGGACGCCCTGCTTGGGTCGTGGACGAAACCGACGCTTCGATCTGTGATCAACGCTTCAGGCGTGATTCTGCACACGAACCTGGGACGCGCCCCCCTAAGCGATGCGACCATCCATGCCATGGATTTGGTCTCACGTGGATATTCCACCCTCGAATATGACCTCGAGAAAGGTGTGCGCGGCTCGCGGCTGCTTCACGCGGAAGC